>CAJQNG010000078.1 GCA_905479635.1 uncultured Boseongicola sp.
GATACGGACTGACCGGCGCGGTGATCGAACTTGAGGTCGAAGCAGAGCCGAACCTCAATCTGGAACCGACCTTCCGGAAGGTCCCGTCCCGCGATTTTGCGCCATTCTTTGTGGGAGCGATTGAATCTGGCGATGTAAATATGGCCTACGGCCGTCTTAACGTTGATCGCGACACCTTCTTTGAAGATGCAATGGTGATCACCTATCGCGCCGCCGCGGATCAAAACATCGTGCCACCGGCAAGCGGCTCGGGCACTCTCAGTCAATTATCTCGCCATGTCTTTCGCGCACAGGTCGCAAACGAAAGGGCGAAGGATCTCCGCTGGTGGTTTGAAACGGGTCTGGGGACGATGTTCGCAAGCGGTCCGGTAAGTCGCAATTCCCTGATCAATGAACCGGTTGTGACCTTGGAGGACAAGGATCCGACACGCACCGATATCCTGCATGAATACTTTGTTCCTCCGGGACGTTTTGCGGATTTTGTGACTGCATGTCAGGAAGTTATCCCTTCAAGCTATCAAGAGCTTTTGAACATCACCTTGCGCTACGTTGCCGGGGACGAAGAGAGTGTTTTGGCCTATGCGCCCGCACCCCGGATCGCCTGTGTGATGCTGTTCAGCCAAGAAATGACGCAACGCGCGGAAACGGATCACGCGCGTATGACGCAAGCCCTTATCGATCGTGTGCTTGATTTGGGAGGCACGTATTACCTGCCGTATCGCCCGCATGCGACGAACCAGCAATTTCGGCGTGGGTATCCGAATGCCGAGAAATTTGTCGCCGAGAAGAGATTTTACGATCCTGATTTGGTTTTCCGCAACGGGTTTTGGGATCGTTATTTGGCGGATATGGCATGACCATTCACCAGCGCATCTCCATCGGGTTCTTTGTTGTGCTGCTGGGCGCGGCCTCTTTGAACTACATCCCCGGCATCACGGATGCTGATGGCGTGGCTTTTGGCGTTTTCGCGTGAGACATCTTTGATGACTCACTGCACTTGTCCTCTGCGATTTGGGCGTTGGTGGCAGGTCTGATGTCGGCACGTGCCGCGCGCATGTTTCTGGTGATCTTTGCGCGCTTTGTCTGGGCGATGAGGTGATGGGCTTGATCACCGGGTCGGGGTATCTCGATTTTGGAATCTTTACCTACGGATTTCAGGACGTTCCGTTTGGTTTCAAAATTCTGGCGAACCTGCCGCACATCTGTCTTGGCGGGATCGCATTGGTATCGGGGCTTTTTTTCTTTACCGCGCGAAGTGACGTCTCTTTGGCGATGGGTGAAGCGGTTGGTGTTCGCTTTGGGGATTGCCCTGATCGGGTTGGTCGCCCCTCCGATCTACATCGAGGTGGCGTGTCGCGGCGAACCTTCGGGAACGGGATATCAACCGCTTATCGTTGATCCGAATTGGCAGCGCGCCGAGAGCCGGACGCTTTTGACCTATCCAGAATGGCATATCGTTCACGCCTACGACGAATACGCGAGAGTTATTACTACGGGGGCTCCACATGAATTCGGCTATCTGCGGGCGATCTCTGGCTTTTGGGGAACGCTTTGTCCCCTGACTGAAGCTGCGGCAAGCATGGGCGGTGTCACTGGCGATACCAAGGCGACCATCTATACGATCGGCGTCAGCTTCACTGCCGAACTTCTGGCAAAAGCGGCCTACGAGGAAACTCTCGGTCGTGTGACTGTTTGGCTGCGGGGTGCAGAACGTGCGCCGCTTGATGATCTCAGTGCCGCCCAAGCCGCCGCTTACGGTGCGTTCTTGCAGCAATCGCCTTGGTATAAGTGGGATTTTGCGACGAATGCGAAAGCGCTGGCGGATCTGTCCGGGGACAGCTTGCGGGACCGGGAACGGCGGTTCGCTTTGGGCGCGGAATACGGCGCAAAAGCCGCCTATGCTGGGGTCATTGAGGCGGCGGTCGCTGGCGTGGGAGCTGATGATTTGCGGCTTCGCTCGGTAGTGTCAGGCGTGGCCAACGAAATACTTTCCGACATCGCAGACATAACGATCATCGGCCTGCTTGGGGATGGGATCGAGATTGAAATCGATCGCTATCGCGCCTTTACCGTCATTCTGGAGCGTCTTTCGGCCGCTGGTGCGGATATTCGGGAAATAGCGGGGAACGATCAGGTTTTGCTCACAGCTCTTTCAGATCTACAGAAAATTGACGGCGCTTTGTACAGCGTTCGCCGTCAGGGGTACGGCGACTACCGACATTTGATTGTGGTGCCAGTGCGCGATCTCGCAGATCGCCTGCGGGCGCTGAATGGGCTAAGGCTGGAACATGTTCACGACTACTAAGCGCATATTGGCGGTTTTGCCGATCATCCTGTTTGCCTGGATCGCTGTGACGGCGACGGTCAAGCGATTGTCGGATGCGGCGCTTGCGGGACTTACAATTCAGAATGCCTCGGCTATGACGGCCAAACTTTACGCGGCTGGCGCGTGGCTTGTGTTTCCGGCCGGTCTGACCGGGGGCTTGCCGTTGACGCGGGTACAAAAAGCGGCGCTTTCGTAGAGTTTTGAGCTTGGGAAATCGCGGCGGGCCCCCTTGGTCTTTTCGCAATCGTTCGCATATAAAGCGCAACACTTAATACCGGGGACGAAAATGCTTGAACTCAATCCAACTGCGCCATCCGCCCCAGCGGGCGATCTAATCAAAGACAGCTCCGAGGCCACCTTTATGGCCGACGTCGTTGAAGCGAGCCAGTCCGTCCCGGTCATCGTCGATTTCTGGGCGCCGTGGTGCGGACCGTGTCGCCAGCTTACTCCTGCTATTGAAGCTGCCGTGACAGCGGCAGGCGGTGCGGTGAAGCTTGTTAAAGTCAACGTGGATGAGAATCAGGCAATTGCGCAACAACTGCGGGTTCAATCGCTTCCGACTGTCTACGCGTTTTGGCAAGGTCAGCCGATTGATGCGTTCCAGGGTGCGTTGCCTGCGTCTGAGATTAAGGCGTTTATTGATAAGGCTATCGAGGCATCAGGCGGCGAAGTCGGTGGCGGTCTGTCAGAGGCCCTCGAAACTGCGGAAAATATGTTGGAAGAAGGCGCGGCTGCAGATGCGGCTTCGATCTTCGCGGCTGTCCTTGGCGAGGACCCGCAGAGCGCTGCTGCCTATGGCGGTCTGGCGCGCACCCATCTGGCGCTGGATCAGATCGATGAGGCGGCGCAAGTTCTGCTGACGGCTCCAGAAGCCTTGTCCTCTGCGCCAGAGATTGAGGCTGCACGTGCGCAGATCGAGTTGGCACGCCAGGCTGCAGATGCTGGGCCGGTTGACGAGCTGCGTGCTGGGCTCGATGCTGATCCGGACGATCTAAAGGCGCGGTTTGATCTGGCACAGGCACTTTATGCTGCAGGAGACGCCGAGGAGGCCGTCACGCAATTGCTGGAAAGCTTCCGGCGTGACCGCGAATGGAACGAGGGTGCTGCGAAAGCCCAGCTGTTCACTATTTTTGAAGCCTTAAAAGCCAATGATCCTATCGTGTTGAACGGACGCCGAAAGTTGTCGTCGATGATCTTTGCCTGACAGGAAAATGGGCTAGGTAACTAGGAATGTTTCCAAAGTCTGATCTCCCCGAAACGGTCCCTGTCTTCCCGCTTCCCGGGGCGCTGTTGTTGCCGCGCGCCAGATTGCCGCTGCATATTTTTGAACCGCGCTATCTGGCGATGTTGGATGATGCCCTGAAGACGCCTGATCGTTTGATCGGGATGATCCAACCGCGAGAAGGCGGCCCCCCAGGCAGTCCTTCGTTGCAGGCTATTGGTTGTGCGGGCCGGCTTACGTCGTTCACTGAAACCGATGATGGGCGTTATATGCTTACGCTGACTGGGATAAGCCGTTTTCGGGTTATTGAAGAGATAGACGGCTTCACCCCATATCGCCGCTGTAAGGTAAGTTGGACGGGGTTTGATCGGGATCTGGGGGCCACGGAACATGACCCTAACTTTGATCGGGATGTGTTCTTTTCCGCCCTTAATCGCTTCTTTGAGTCCAATGGACTTCAGACGGACTGGGAATCGCTTAAAGAAGCCGAGGACGAATTATTGATCAACTCGCTTTCGATGCTTTGCCCGTTTGAGCCGGAAGACAAGCAAGCCCTTTTGGAAGCACCGTCGCTACAGACGCGACGGGAAACGTTACTGACCCTGATTGAATTTGCGATGCGGGGCGGCGGAACAGAGGATGCAGTGCAGTGACCGAAAACAAATTTGACCGACGGATGTTAGAAGCCTTGGTGTGTCCGCAAACCCGCGCGCAGCTAACGTATGATGCGAAAACTCAGGAGCTTGTCTGCAAGGCGGCGCATCTTGCCTATCCTATCCGCAACGGCATCCCGATCATGTTGGTCGATGAGGCGCGCAAACTTGACTAAAGGGGTTGCCCTTTGGCAAGACGCGGAAGGTCTCCGGTTAGGCCGGCCGCTTCGCGGATAAGTCCCCGACGTAGGCCCGGCAACGCGTTGGCGGCGCCGAGGCCGAGATCTCGGATCGTGCGCAATATCCCGTTATCGTTTGAAAACAGCCGATTGAAGCTGTCAGTCGCAAAGGCGAGCGTTGCCGTGTCAAACCGACGCCACTGACGATAGCGCGTCAAGACATCGGCGCGCCCGATGTCTTCCCCACGCCGGGACGCGTCCGCCAGAACTTCTGCAAGTGCCGCCACGTCCTTCAGCCCGGCGTTCAGACCCTGACCTGCAATCGGGTGTACAGAATGAGCGGCGTCTCCCACAAGCGCCACCCTCGGCCCGATGAAATCCTGGGCGAGCGACAGTCCCAACGGGTAGCTAAAGCGTTCCCCCACCAAAGAGATTTCGCCAAGAAAATCACCGAAACGTGGGCGCAAAACCTCAAGGTAGGCTTCGTCGCTAAGCCCCTGTATCTCGGCCGCGCGCTCGGTTTTTTCGGTCCAGACGATAGAGGCACGATTGCCAGTCAGGGGCAGGATCGCTAGCGGCCCGGATGGCATGAAAAATTGATGGGCTGTACCTTTGTGGGCGTGTTCATGTTGGATTGCACAAACCAGCGCCGTTTGGCCATACTGCCACCCCATCCGCTTGATGCCAGCGCGCGTGGCGACGCCGCTGGCTTTTCCATCACAGCCGACAAGGATCCGGGCCCGAAGGGCACTTCCGTCATCTAGGGTCACCGTGACGCCGTTGCTGTCGGGCGATTGACTCACTACCCGGCGTTCATTCAATTGTCTGATGCTTGCCGCGTCCACGGCGGCCAAAAGGGCAGGGCGAAGATGGCGATCCTGGACGAGAAATCCCATTGGGCCTTCCTCAATCTCGGCATGATCGAAGGCTAACATCATCGGAGACGGACCTTCGCCGGGGCGACCATCGGTGATTTTGATGTCAAGAATAGGTTGTGCGCTTTCAGACACGGCGGACCAGATACCCAAGGCTTTCAAAACCCGCTGAGACGCGATTGAAAGCGCATATCCGCGCCCGTCAAAATCGCGCGCCGCTCTGGTATCGCTTGGCAAAGGATCGACAAGCGTGACGTCGAAGCCCGCCGAGGCCAGCGCCAGCGCCAGCGATGTGCCGTTAAGGCCGCCGCCTGCGATGAGAATATCTGTGTCATAGGTCATGGTGTTTGATATGGGCGGCGGCGTGGCATTGTCCATGCGTTGTCGTGCCGCTACGATCGCGCCGTTGGTTTAGGGAGACGTTGGATATGAGTGACTGGCTTTGGGCAAGTGCTGCTGATCTTGGACGCGGGATCGAGGCAGGTAAGATTGATCCCGTTGATCTGACCGAGGTCTATCTCGCAGCCATCGCAGAACATCAGTTCACCGATCGAATTTATGCGCGCACCACCCAACAGCGCGCTCGCAATGAGGCAAAAGCGGCTTCGGCGCGTGCGAAATTGGGTCTGAGGCGGTCGCCGCTCGATGGTGTGCCGATCTCTTGGAAAGATCTTTACGATACCGCCGGGGTCGCGACTGAAGCTGGCTCGCTTTTACTGAAAGGGCGCGTGCCCGACCGCGATGCGCGTGTTTTGCAGGCTGCCACCAACGCTGGTATCGTTTGTTTGGGCAAAACACATATGACGGAACTCGCGTTTTCTGGTCTTGGCCTCAATCCAATGACGCAATCGCCGCCATGCGTGAACGATGTAGACGCGGTGTCGGGCGGGTCGTCGTCTGGCGCGGCGACGTCGGTTGCCTTTGGGTTGGCCGCAGCAGGGATTGGCTCGGATACCGGCGGCTCGGTACGCGCACCGGCGGCTTGGAATGACCTGGTCGGCTTGAAGACGGCACCTGGGCGTTTGTCTCTGGAAGGTGTTGTTCCGCTTTGCGCGAGGTTTGATACGGTCGGACCTTTGTGCCGGACGGTCGAGGACGCTTCCTTGTTGCTGGCCGCCATGGAGGGTGGGGCGGCAGTGTCGCTGGATGGCGCTACGCTTAAGGGTGCGCGACTGGCTATTTTGAAGACCAGCGCCTTTGAGAATTTGCGCGACGCACCACGCGCGGCCTTTCAAAGTGCTGTTGAGCGTTTGGAGGCAGCGGGCGCTGCGGTTGAACCGATTGAATTGGAGTGTGTTTCTGAAGCGATGGGTTTGGCTGGTGTGTTGTTCGCGCCAGAAGCCTATGGCACCTGGAAGGCGGTAATCGAAGCTAATCCTGATGCCATGTATCCGCGTGTTCGCGAGCGGTTCCGCAGCGGAGCGTCCATATCAGCGGCCGATTTTGTTGCGGCATGGCAACGCCTTGACGCGCTGCGCGCGACCTACAACGCGGCCACGGCCGGATTTGATGCGGTGATTTTACCCACAGTGCCGATATTACCGCCAAAACGCGCAGCGGTTGCGGCAGACGATGACCTTTTCGCTGCGGAAAACCTTTTGACTTTGCAAAACACCCGCATTGGCAATCTTATGGGGTTGGCAGGCGTTACTTTGCCGACCGGTTTGCCGTCCTGTGGCATTCTGTTTCAGGGGTCCTCTGAAGAAAGACTCCTGCGGATCGGGGCGGCGGCAGAGGCCGCGCTGGCGTAAAAGACACAATATTCGGGTGGTACGTCTGAAAAAGGTGTCTTCGCAGTGGACCGCTTGGCCCTCGATGGGCTAACTTGCGGGGAAACGGGGCAAAATGATCCCGGTATTGAGGCAGTTATGGTATTTCCCGAGCGGTTTTCGAGCCTACCGGAATATGCATTCCCGCGTCTGCGGGCTTTGCTAGACGTGCACGCGCCCGGTGGCGACGTGTTGCATATGACTATTGGTGAACCGCGCCATGCGTTTCCCGATTTTGTTGCGGATGTGATTGCCGCCAATACGGCCGGTTTTGGCAAGTATCCTCCCAATGAAGGCACGCCTGAACTGCTGGATGCGATCAGTGGCTGGCTCTTGCGGCGCTATGATGCGCGTGTTCCGTCTGATCAGATCATGGCTTTGAACGGCACGCGTGAGGGTCTTTATAACGCGATGATGGCGCTTTGCCCTGAAACGAAGGCGGGCGGGCGGCCAGTCGTTCTTGTGCCAAACCCTTGCTATCAGGTCTATGCGGTCGCAGCTTTGTCCGTCGGCGCCGAACCGGTCTTTCTGCCCTGCACCAAGGCGACAGACTTTCTGCCCGACTTCACATCTGTCGATCCAAGCGTTCTGGACCGTGTAACCGTTGCCTACATTTGCTCTCCGTCGAACCCACAAGGTGCCGTGGCAGACCGCGAATATTGGCGGACGCTTTTGGCATTGGCTGAAAAGCACGATTTTAGGGTCTTCGCGGACGAGTGTTATTCCGAAATCTGGCGCAACGAACCACCGGTTGGCGCGCTTCAGATGGCGGCCGAAATGGGAATGGACCCCGAGCGCGTTGTGGTTTTTCACTCGCTGTCCAAGCGATCAAACCTTCCGGGCCTTCGCTCGGGTTTCGTTGCGGGCGGTCCCGAGACGATCCGCCTTCTGCGACAGCTTCGCGCCTATGGGGGGGCGCCGTTGCCTGTGCCGCTACAAAAGGCAGCAACGGCGGTTTGGCTGGATGAAGCCCACGTTGATGCAAGCCGGGCGCGGTATCAGGCGAAGTACAAAATTGCTGCCCGGGTGTTTAAAGACATCGACGGTTGCGCGGCCCCGGAGGCAGGTTTCTTTTTGTGGCTTCCGGTGGATGACGGCGAAACAGCGGCTTTGAAGATTTGGCGCGAAACAGGCGTCCGGGTTTTGCCTGGCGCGTATCTTTCGCGCGATGTGGACGGGGAAAACCCCGGTGCAGGCTACATTCGTGTGGCCATGGTTTTGAATGAAGAAGAATTGCAACGCGGTTTAGAGGCACTCCGCGACTGCATTTATAGGTAAGGAACAGGTAAGCATGGCGTTTCAGACAAGGCATCGTGACCCTCTTTTCGACAGTGATACCCAGGCAATAATTGAGCGCCGGGGCAAAGAGTTGATTGGATTGACCTTTTTAGGGTTGGCGCTTTTGGTGGCATTGATGCTTGGGTCGTATTCGCCTGATGATCCGAACTGGCTGAATGCTACGGACGCGCCCGCGCGCAATATTCTGGGACCTTTCGGAGCGGCAATTGCCTCGCCGCTTTATGTGATCGCAGGCTATGGCAGTTGGGCTATCGCCGCTATTCTTGGCGTTTGGGGGCTGCGGTTCCTTTTTCACTACGGCGAAGAGCGCGCGATGGCGCGACTGATTTTTGCGCCGATTGGCGTGGCTTTGGTGGCGATCTATGCATCGACCCATCTGCCCGGCGCAGACTGGACCCATTCGTTTGGACTGGGCGGTTTGTTCGGCGATACGATTTTGGGGGCGATTCTTGGCGTCCTGCCTGTGGCGCCGGGGACCGGTCTAAAGGCTATGGCGTTAGTCCTTTTTGTGGGCGCCATTGCAATGAGCGGCTTTGTGCTTGGCTTTACGCGCGATGAACTATGGGCCTACGCACGTTACCTTTTGGGCGGTGCTATCCTTCTTTATGCAACGGCGATGACGGCGTTGGGTCGTGGCGCAGTGGGAGGTCTTCGGATGGCTGCAGATGCACGGACCCGTGCCGCCGAGCGCCGTGCCGCCTCTGATGTCTTGCCGGAAGTTGACCATGGTGATGTCAGCCCGGCAGTATTGCGCGCGATCCGTGCTTACCGCGAAGGTGCGCCTACGCCTGCAAAACCGGGCTTGCTGGGGAACCTCCCGTCGCTTTTGAAGAAGAAAAAGCCTTCAGTTGAACCCGTAGCGCTACCTGAAACCACGCCGGACGGTCTAAGCGCGCGCGTCACACAAGCCGTGAATTCGCGTGTTCGCCGCCCAGATGGGCTTCGCGACGAGCCACCCCTTGTGGGAGGCGGGGTTCCGCGCACGGTGATGCTCGACGAATTCGGTGAGCTAGCGACCTATTCGGATGACCTGTCCGAACGCGAAATGCCCGAGCCCGAACTGGTAGTTACGCAAAATGAGCCTGGTGGCGGATTTCAATCCTCGCGCCCTGTGGTTCAGCATAAGCCGGTCAAGGCGACCCCGTCAAAACGGGCAAAGGCGGAAGCGCAGCCCCAATTGAACTTCGGGACCGCCGACAGCGAATTTGAAATCCCACCCTTGAGCCTCTTAAGCGATCCTTCCGAAATTGTGCGCCATCATCTGTCGGATGAGGCTTTGGAAGCGAACGCGCGGATGCTGGAAAGCGTTCTGGATGATTATGGGGTGAAGGGCGAAATCGTCAGTGTGCGCCCGGGACCGGTGGTGACGATGTACGAACTTGAGCCCGCGCCGGGTTTGAAAGCGAGCCGGGTCATCGGCCTTGCTGACGATATTGCGCGTTCGATGTCCGCGCTTTCGGCCCGTGTTTCTACTGTTCCGGGGCGCACGGTGATCGGCATCGAACTGCCGAACGAAAACCGCGAAAAAGTAGTGCTTCGAGAATTGTTGTCTGGCCGCGATTATGGCGATGGAAGCCACCGTTTGCCGCTTGCCCTGGGCAAGGATATCGGTGGAGATCCGGTGGTGGCAAACCTTGCGAAGATGCCTCACCTATTGATTGCGGGTACGACGGGATCGGGTAAATCGGTTGCGATCAATACGATGATCCTCAGCCTTCTCTACAAGCTGACGCCGGAAGAGTGCCGGATGATCATGATCGACCCGAAGATGTTGGAACTGTCGGTCTATGACGGCATTCCACACCTGCTTTCCCCGGTTGTGACGGACCCCAAGAAGGCGGTTGTTGCGCTGAAATGGGTCGTCGGCGAGATGGAAGAACGCTATCGCAAGATGTCGAAAATGAACGTCCGCAATATCGAGGGCTTCAACGGCAAGGTGCGCGACGCGCTGAAAAAGGGCGAGATGTTCAGTCGCACAGTGCAGACCGGGTTCGACGATCAAACCGGCGAACCGGTGTTCGAAACCGAAGAATTTGCCCCCGTAGCGCTGCCGTATATCGTGGTGATCGTAGATGAGATGGCAGACCTGATGATGGTTGCCGGAAAGGAAATAGAGGCGTGTATTCAACGTCTTGCGCAGATGGCACGAGCGTCCGGTATCCACCTGATCATGGCCACGCAGCGTCCATCGGTGGACGTCATAACCGGTACAATCAAAGCCAACTTCCCAACCCGGATATCGTTCCAGGTCACCTCCAAGATCGATAGCCGCACAATCCTCGGCGAGATGGGTGCCGAGCAGCTGCTGGGTATGGGCGATATGCTTTATATGGCGGGCGGCGCGAAAATCACGCGGGTTCATGCACCGTTCGTGTCCGATCAGGAAGTGGAAGAGATCGTTAACCATCTGAAGAGCTTCGGGTCGCCGGAGTATGTCTCGGACGTTCAGGAAGGTCCTGACGAAGACGGCGAAAGCGAGATTGATCTGGTTCTCGGCCTTGGTGGGAACACCACCGGCGAGGACGCGCTTTACGATCAAGCGGTGCAGATCGTGATCAAGGATCGCAAATGTTCGACGTCCTATATCCAGCGTAAACTTGCAATCGGCTACAACAAGGCCGCGCGCCTTGTTGAGCAGATGGAAGACAGCGGCTTGGTCAGTGCCGCGAACCATGTCGGCAAGCGCGAGATTCTGGTGCCGGAGCAATCATAGAAGCGGTTTGGCAGGGGCGTGATTTCCCCTGTCGAAGGCGTGATATTGCCTAGCAGTGGCGAAGTGGGCCTGATCCCCCTATATCGACTTCAAGCAGGCAAAAAGGGTATCTCATGCACCGCAGAACATTCCTCGCGTCCAGCGCCGCATCCCTATTGGCCGCGGGCCCGGCGTTTGCCAACCGGCTTTCACTGAACGCGATTTCGGCTTATCTTAACAAGATTGAGACGGCGCAATCGCCGTTTACGCAGGTGAACGATAACGGCACGCTTGCCACTGGCACGCTTTATATTCGGCGTCCGGGGCGGATGCGGTTTGAATATGACCCCCCGACGGATTTACTGGTGATGGCTGGGGCCGGACAAGTCGGGATTTTCGATGGCAAGTCGAATGTCGGGACAGCCGAGCGATACCCCCTAAGTCGTACGCCGCTTAATCTGATACTGGAACGCAATGTCGATCTGGCTCGCCGGAACATGGTTGTGGGTCATGAGTTTGACGGGACGGCGACCATCGTTACAGCGCAAGACCCAGCGCATCCGGAGTATGGATCAATCGCGCTGAAATTCACCGAGGGCCCTGTCGAGTTGCGCCAATGGGTGATCCGCGACGCGCAGGGTGCAACAACAACGGTTATTTTGGGGCACCTCGCGCAAGGCGTGCCCATTCCGGCGCGACTGTTTGACATCAATCGCGAAGAGAAAAACCGGAAAGGCTAAGGGCTTCTCACACCTTTTCGCAGGACCTGAGTTGCGCATCGTACACCACGGCGCGAGATGCGACATCGTTTGACACTTTTAAAAGCCAACTTTTTGCCCTGTAACTACCACGGCGATAGCCGGTTCGCCCTTCGTGATAGGCAAGGTATTGGTTGCGCGTGTCAGACAGCGAGATGCCAAGTTCATCGCGTGATGCGTTAAAGTACCAGCCCATGAAATCGGTGGCGTCGTCAATGTCATCGCGCCGTGCACCCCAGCTTCCGCGCGCGCGCTTGTAGTCGCTCCACGTGCCATCCAAAGCCTGGCTATAGCCATAGGCCGACGACTGTCGTCCCATCGGGATCACCCCAAGCGAATACTGCACGGGCGTGCGCGCGTTGCCGATGAATTTGGATTCCTGGTAGATCGTTGCCATCTGAACAGCAACTGGGACGCCCCAACGGCGTTCAGTTCGCTTCATCGCGGACAAGTATGCCGGACGTTCGTTCACGATGGAACAGGCGTTCTCTAGGTTTCTGGGCGCCGAATATTTATTGCCACCGCCGCAAGCTGCGACGAACAATAGTAATGCCAGGGCGCGAAGGGGTCTGCTCATACCTAACTCGCTCATTTTATTATTTTGAGGTATTTTACCCGATTTTCTGCGTTGTGAAAACCAAGAATGTGGGGGAGCTAGATAACGAAAGCGAGGATCAGCGGCAAAAAGCCCACGCTCATCAACGTTGAGACAACCACAAGGCCCGCTACAGAATCAGCATCAGCCCCATATTTTTCCGCCAAAAGATACGAGGTCACGGCTACGGGGGTGGCAACCTGCAGTACAAGAACGGCGAATGCGACGTCATTTAGCTGAAACCAAAGTCCAATGGGCCAGGCGACCGCGACACATATCACGACCTTTAGGGCGGACAACCAAACCATCCGCGCGATGTCGCTGGGGCTTAGGCGGGCGAGTGCTACACCTAAGGTGATAAGCATCAAAGGAATGCCGAGTTGCCCAATCAACGACAATGTATTCGTTATAACCGTTGGTGTTTCCCATTCCATCCAAAGAAAAAGTCCGCCTGCGAGACTTGCTGCGACCAATGGTTCCTTGAGGGAAGAAAGCGGGTTTCCGCCACCGGACACAAGCCAAATGCCAAAAGTGAAAGAGATGATCGCCATAACAGCGAAGACGACAACGGCATATCCGAGGCCCAGATCCCCAAAAGCAAACAGCGCCAGTGGCAGCCCGAGGTTGCCTGTGTTTCCAAATGAGAGCGGGGCAAGGAAGGTTTGACGGTCCAACTTGAAAGCAAGTGTAACCGCGAAAAATACCACAATAACAATTGCATAGGCCGCAAGGGTCGCTGTCGCTATTGCTGTCAGTGCCTCGTTTTCAATGTCGGCTTGCATAAGCGTAACGAAGATCAGGCAAGGCACCCCAAGGGTCATTGCCAGTTTGGTCACGAAGTCGAGCCGATACTCGTAGCCAAGCCTCACCCAGGCAAACCCGAGGGCCGCCAAAAGGAACACAGGTGCGACGATTTCCACCACTGTCAGGATGACGTTCACAGTCTGTTTCCCTTTAAGTCTACCAATTTATTCGACATGAGCCTTCGCTAAGATTAATACATAGGTAGGGGGTTTTGTTATGTTCAAAACGCGTGCGAAATACGCATTGGGCCAAGTTGTTCGCCATCGCAAGCATCCGTTTCGCGGTGTGGTTTTTGATGTTGATGCAATGTTCTCAAATTCTGACGAATGGTACGAGGCTATCCCGGAAGAAAGCCGGCCTGAAAAAGAGCAGCCGTTTTACCATCTTCTGGCTGAAAACGACCAAAGCTACTACGTGGCCTATGTGTCGGAACAAAACCTTATCGCCGATTATTCGGGCGAACCCGTTGACCATCCCGACCTGCCTGAATTCTTTGGCGACTTTGACGACGGTCACTATCCTATGTACTTTCAGTTGAATTAAGCGCAACGCCGGATCAATAGCCAATCGCAATCCCATCCTTTCGCGGATCAGACCCGCCGATCAATGTGCCCGATGCGTGGTCAATCCGGATGGCTTGCGCGCCGCCAATAGGTTCGTTTTTCTCCACCAGATTGTGCCCAAGTTCACTTAGTCCTTGGCGCGTTGCCGCCGACAAGTTGCGCTCAATCCGCAATCCGTAGGTCTCAGGGAATACGCGCGGTGCATCAATCGCGGCCTGCGGGTCCATCCCGAAGTCGACGATATTTGAGACCATATGGGCGTGACCGGTTGCCTGATACTGCCCGCCCATCACGCCAAACGTCATATCAATAAGCCCATCTTTACGGGTCATACCGGGCAGGATCGTATGCATGGGGCGTTTGCCGGGTCCAATTTCGTTTGGGTGTCCGGGGATAAGGTTAAAGCCGCTGCCTCGGTTGTGAAGCAAGATGCCGAACCGGTTGCTGGCAACACCCGATCCGAAGCTTGCGAAAATTGAGTAGATCAAGCTGACGGCCATGCCGTCACGATCCACAACGGTGATCAGGACAGTGTCTTTATGCACTGCCTCGCTGATGGGTGTCGGATCTGCAATCGCCTTTGATGGATCAATAAGTGCTGCGAGCGATTTGGCCGTGGCGGGGTCAAGCATGTGGTTTAGACGGCTCATATGGTCGGGATCGGCAAGAAACCGGTTGCGCGTATTGTAGGCAAGTTTGGTGGCTTCGGTTTCAAGATGCAGCCGCTCCGTCCCGGCTGGGTCCATTGAGGCAATATCGAATTCTGCAAGGATGTGTGCCAAAAGAATGGCCGTGGCACCTTGCCCGTTGGGTGGATTTTCAACCAGATCAGTGCCGCGATAGTGGCCAACGACGGGGGCGTCCCATGTCGCTTGGGTCGAAGCAAAATCGTCGATCCTGTGGGGTGCCCCAATTGCCTTAAGGGAGGAGAGCATGTCATCTGCGACCTCGCCGTCATAGAAGGCGTCTCTTCCGTGCCGAGCAATCCGGCGCAGCACTTCGGCTTGTCCCGGCAGTGCCAGACGCTCGCCCAAAGCGAACGGTCGATCTGCAGTCAAATAGTGCTTCTTGCCGCTCGCCGCGAGATTGCCCGCAAGTGACGCGATGTCGAAAGCAACTCGCGGCGCGACCGGAATGCCGTCCTCGAAGTAATGGATCGCGGGAGCGAGAATGCGGTCTAGCCCGAGGCGGCCATGCGTTTCGGAGATCTTACAGAATGCATCAACTGCACCTGGCACTGTGATCGAGGCCGGGTGGCCAGCGGCGATCTCAGACAGTCCCTGCGAGCGCAGCTGATCAGAAGAAGTGTCTTTGGGCGCGCGACCCGAGCCATTCACCGCTATAATATCTTCGTTGCCGGCTGGTTTGATAAGAGCAAAACAATCGCCGCCGAGCCCGGTCATGTGCGGCTCGCAGCCGCCGAGCAAAACAGCGCCCGCGATGGCGGCATCGGCTGCATTTCCACCCTCACGTAAGATCGTAAGTGCTTCAGCGGCGGCAAGCGGGTGAGACGTCGCGACCATTCCGTTTGTGGCATAGACGGCCGAGCGCCCGGGTTTGTGGAAATTTCGCATTCTGCCCCGCCTGTTGGATTTTGAGGCACTCTAACGGGACACTCAGTGAAGGCAATTCGGCTTATTGGTGTGTTGGCAAGTCGCCCAAAACTCCTCGACGCCACACACTGGGTGGGGGCTGTGATACCGCGGCGCCGAGGGAAGCTTTTTAGGCTACTTTATTTGCATGACTTGCTCTCGCGGCATCAATGAGGTCAAAATGTGGCGAGAAATCGGCGCCATTGAGTGTCGGGCATTAATTAAAAGGCGCTTCCAATCGAGTGTTTTGAAAGATGGTAGAAGCTTGGCTGTGGCGCGCCTATTGCCATTCGGAAAATCAGAAAGCGGTCTCCGTTTTTGCGATCATAGACGAAGTCTTTTGCAGGTTCTCTGATATGGAACCACCCAAATCCGCCTTTTGGTAGATCATTGTTTGGTTGGAGGTCGGTTGGGTGCTGCCCGAGCAGTGCATGTCCGTTGGGCATTGGCTTCGCGCTGTTGCGAATTTCCACCGAAAGCTCTGCGCGGCCGTGGCGCACCACAAGCTTTACATCCCCCGGCGCGCCGTCAGGGGAGGCGTGTTCAACCACGTTTTTTAGCGCTTCCTGCAGAGGGATCTTGCCACATCCGAAAGGCCAAGCGGGTCGAGCAACGACATTGCGATCTCAATTCCAAGCCGACCGTTCTCGAACCTTGCGCGAAATGGCGTTCGGGCCAAAACACCACCCGCGGCCGTCGAAGGTGGGTCGGCCCGGACGTGGTTCATTGCAGCATCACGGGGCATCGGCAGGTTTCCTGCGGCGTCTCTTGGAGAGTTTTGTAAATCCGAGAGACTGAATCCATACGGGTCATTCGAAAGACCTTATCGACCCACGGACTAAGCCCGACCAAATCCATGCGACGACCCCGACCAAGCTGATATGCTACCAACACCAGCGCCAAGACCGCTGGAATCAACAGAATTGACCGCCGAGAGGTCGACAACGACGCGCCCCGTTGCACGCGTGGTCAAGTCCTTCATCATATCTTTGATCCGCACCGCGACAGCAGTATCACTGCGATGTTCATTCACGGTGATCCTAAGTATTGTAGTCTAAACTGTCCTCGTCATTTCCATTGGTTCCTTCCTCGCCAGGAGGGGTTCCCTATGTCCTAGACGCAATGGGTTACCATTCTGTAAGTAGGCTTCAGACAATTTGAGGCGTATTCTAAATGACCGACGCTGTCCCCTCAGGTCACCCTAAAGAAAGCCCGAAAATGGGATACGAAGAGTTAACCCAGCGGATTGCTGCACTAAGTGCAGGTGAGACCGACGTCATTGCGCTTATGGCGACTTTGGCGTGCGAGGTTCACCACGCGGATGCGCGATTTGATTGGACTGGTTTTTATCGCGTCGTTGCGCCGGAACTTCTTAAGATCGGCCCTTATCAAGGCGGTCACGGATGCCTCGAAATTCCCTTTGGCAGGGGAGTTTGCGGTGCAGCCGCGCGTACTTTGAAGGCGCAGATTGTTGCGGATGTGGATACGTTTCCAGGGCATATCGCATGCGCTAGTACGACCAGATCTGAGTTGGTGCTGCCGGTTCTCAATCGGTCAGGCGCGTTGATTGCGGTCTTTGACATTGATAGCAATCTGCCTAACGCCTTCACCGAAGCCGACGCGGCGGCCCTGAAGTTGATCCTTAATGCAACGTTCGCGCGATGAGCTTTGGCGGCTGGCTGGTTTTCGCCAGCTTTTGGGTGGTTTTCGTGACAACACCGGGTCCGAATGCCGTGAATTGTATTCAAAATGGCATGACATTCGGATTCCGAAAAGCGCTATGGGGTGTGCTGGCAATCCTGACGCAGGCTTCGCTGTTTTTGAGCCTTTCGGCCATCGGTGTGACGGCTCTTATCGCGGCGTCGCCTGATGTGTTCTGGGTCGTGCGGATGGCGGGTGCGTTGGTTTTGGTCTGGTTGGGTATTCGCACGTGGCGCAATGCCACAACGCCGCCGAAACTCGCGAATACCTCTGCGGGATCAATTTTTGGCAATGCCTTCATGATCGCAACGATCAATGCGAAATCCATTTCGGGCTATGTTGCTGCCTTTTCGCAGTTTGTTGAACCCGGTGTTCCCACTGGCACATTAATGTATTGGATATTTCCAACCGCCTTGGTCATTACGACCGCAAGCTATTCGGGATATACAGCTATTGGCGTTGCGCTTGGGCGCGCGGCCTTGGGTGCGGTGTTCAATGTGTATTTTCGGCGCGGGATGGCGGTTCTTTTTGTGATCTACGGCGTGCTACTTGGGGTTTGGGGTCAACAGATGAGTGTTTCATGAATGGGTCGTGCCTGCGCGGGTCCGTAGCATTTGAGGTGGCGCGGCCGCGCCGCGCGCCGTATCAACGTGCCATTGTCGGCAGTGTCGTCGGCAATCGGGACATGTCTGGTCTTCGGCACAAGTCGATTTGGCTGGAAGCGCGATTGCCGGTCCGGTGCGCTGGTATGGGGCCACAAAAAGCGGAAAACGTGGATTTTGCGGGACGTGCGGCTCGTTTTGTTCTGGAAAGCGTGTGATGAAGCTGCGATCGCGTTTGCCTTGGGCGCAGTTGATGACGCGACGCCTTTCAAGCTGGAGAAGCACATCTTTGCTGCCGAAAAAGCGATTACTATGAAATTTCAGAAAGCGTGCCGCAGTTTTGAATTCTGAATACACTCCCCCCGATGTACCGCTTGATGTGATCCATATGGACCACGAAATATTGATCGTCGGTAAGCCTGATGGCTTGCTCTCTGTCCCGGGAAAAGGCGCGCATCTAGCCGAATGTTTGCTGTCGCGCGTTCAGGCGGCCTTTCCGGAGGCTCTTTTGGTGCATCGGTTGGATCGCGATACCTCCGGGGTGATGGTCTTCGCGCTCACCCGGCACGCGCAACGACATCTTGGGCTTCAGTTCGAAAAGCGCTTCATCAAAAAGATGTATGTTGCGCGGGTGCAGGGGCAGGTGGCGGAAAAAACCGGAATAATTGACTTGCCGCTGATCGTTGATTGGCCAAACCGGCCGCGCCAGATGGTTGACCATGAGAACGGCAAAGCTGCCTTAACCGAGTGGCGCGTGCAGCGCAGCAATGAAAGTGAGACGCGGATCCGCTTGTTCCCACAGACTGGCCGGTCGCATCAACTTCGAGTCCATATGCTGGCAATTGGGCATCCCATTCTTGGGGACCCGTTCTATGCGGAAGGACCCGCACGGAAGTTTTCGCGTATGATGTTGCACAGCGAAAGCCTGCGTTTACGTCACCCCGACGGGGGCATTGGGATGACGTTCAAAGTGAAGACGCCGTTCTAGGGGTGATTTTTAAGGACCCTGGTTAGGGTTTTGGCGTCCAAAGCATCAGTCTTCATGCGGTTCAAGCTGGTGCTCGAACTTTTCGCGCAAGTGCCTGTGCCGGGCTGGCAGCGTCAGCGAGTCGCCAAGATGCGCGGTGTCTTCGTCGATGTCGAAACTGGGCGCGTTGGTTGCGATCTCAAACAGAACACCGTTGGGGGTCGGAAAGTAGATCGCCCAGAAGTCGTTACGGTCGATCACGGGCGTTCCCTGATATCCCGGTTCCATAAGCGCCTCGCGGGCCTCTAATTGCCGTGCGCGGTTTTCAACGGCGCAGGCGATATGATGTCCCGAGCCTGCGCCTTGACCTGCTGAATCCGCCAAAGGAAGGGTTTCGATATCAATCGTATTGGCTTCGGTCCCGCCGGGAACACCAAAGCGCGCTATTTTTCGAAGCTGAAGATGCGAGCGATGTGACGTGGTGCAGTCCTTTGATCTGGGATAACATCGTAGATCGCAAAAGTCTGGTTTCCCCAAAGATATAATGTTCATGAATTCGGTAGATAGTTGCGTATGCGTGCAGAGTTTGATCGTTTTTGCACATGAGAGTCCGTCTAGCGTCGGAGGCAACGCTTATGAAAAGCTTTAAGACATTGACTGATTTGCGGGTAAGGGTAGCAAAAGCCTCCACAAAAGGTGTACCGCCGGCGTTGCGCGATCCTGCGCGCGGTGCGTTGGTGGCGTGGATCGACACGGCGATACAGTATGAGATGCCTTTGAATGCAGCCCTTCGCCGGCTCAGAGATGGGGACGCCGCCGAAGCGATCGGGCGCACCGCAATCGCACCGCAGCTTGCCGATCCGAACGGTCCTGCGGCAAAAGCGGCCTGTGCGCCTGGGTGCGCTTTCTGCTGCATCCTAAGTGGCGATGACGGTGGTACGATCACCCAGGCTGAAGCCCGTCGCCTGCATCAGGCTTTGGTCCCAGTGGCCGGTGCACCGGATGGTCGGGCTTGGAATGCGAAGGCTTGTCCTTCGCTTGATCCTGAAACGCGGCTTTGCCGCGCCTATGACGCACGGCCGATGATCTGTCGCAGCTATATGTCGTCGGATGTATCTGCGTGCGAAATGATTGCTTCGGGTGCAACGGTCCAGGGCGCCGGGGTTCTTGGCGCGCACACTCTGTATCTTGCTGTTTTGACGCTTACGCGGAACCTGCTGAGAGGCATCGTCCGTGTGCCGACCTACAGCCTTTCGCGGGTTGCGGCAGGCGCCGTGGACGGACTAAGCGAGGACGATGCCTTGAACTCTGCCCGCCATGGGACGCACGAACTCGATGATGAGGTCGCGCGACAGGCCGCCATGTTGAAGCGTTAGGGTATCAGTCTGGCCAGCCGCCGACAGATTTGATCTCGACGAATTCCTCAAGACCCCAAACACCGCCTTCACGTCCGTTGCCGGAATGACCGACGCCGCCAAAGGGAGCGCCTTGGCCGCGGCTTTGACCATTCATCTGCACCATCCCGGAATGAAGCTCTCGGGCAAAGCGCTTGAGTTTCTCCGGGTCGCTTGACTGCACATAGTTCGTCAGGCCGTAGACCGTGTCGTTGGCAATCGCGAGCGCTTCGTCGGCCGTATCAAATGGCATAATTGACAAAACGGGCCCGAAAATTTCTTCGCGCATAATCGTCATATCCGGGGTCACATCGGCGAAAACGGTTGGACGGACAAAGTATCCACGGTTGAGGCCATCAGGTCGTCCGACACCGCCTGCTGCGAGACGCGCGCCTTCATCGAGGCCGGACTGGATCAAAGATTGTACTTTGTTGAACTGCAACTCGCTGACAAGCGGACCAATGTGCGCGCCCTTCTCAGCAGCCTTTGCGACGTGGGTGTTGCGCGCAATTTCAGCGGCTTCTTCGACCGCGCGCTCGTACCGCGACCGTTCAACCAACATGCGGGTGGGCGCGTTACACGACTGTCCGGTGTTCTCAAAGCAATGACGCGCGCCACGTTGCACCGCGTCATCATCGGCGTCAGCAAAGACGATGTTCGCCCCTTTGCCGCCAAGTTCCAATGACACGCGTTTCAAAGTTTCTGCGGCAGCTTTCGAGATAGCGATCCCTGCACGCGTGGACCCGGTGAAGGAAATCATATCGACGTCAGGATGCACGGAAAGCTGCGAGCCGACGCCAACGCCGTCGCCGTTTACCAGATTGAACACGCCTGCCGGAACACCAGCAGCGTCAACGATTTCGGCAAATAGGAGAGATGATAGGGGCGCTATCTCGGACGGCTTAAGCACCATCGTACAGCCGGTTATCAGCGCGGGAATTGCCTTCAGGGTTACCTGGTTCATTGGCCAGTTCCACGGTGTTATCATGCCGACCACGCCGATCGGGTCCTTAATGATCCGGGTTCCGGCCTTGCCATTCAGGCGATGCTCCCATTCGAAGCCCTGGACAGCTTTGAGGAAGCCACGGATGTGCGAATCGCCGGAGCTGACTTGTTCTTCGAGGGAAAAGTCGATCGGTGCGCCCATTTCAAGGCTCATGGCTTTCGCCATGTCGTGTTGGCGTTCGGTATAAACCTCAAGAATGTTTCGAACGTAAGCGATTCTATCAGCCACAGAAAGCGCCCGCCACGCGGGCAGAGCCGCTTTAGCAGCTGCAACCGCGGCATCTGTATCGGCTTGACCACCAAGCGAAATGGTTGCGACCGCTTCTTCAGTCGACGGATCAATAACGTCACAGGCTTTGCCGGCAATGGGGTCGACCCACGAGCCGTTGATATAAAATTGGCGCTTTTCAATCATGGGGCGTCCTTCGCTTTGTCGGCTGAGACATGTCACTAGCAGTGCGGTGCGGCAAGCGGTCGAAGCGCAATTTGATCAAATTATTCGCGGTGAATCACAATACTGCACACAAAAAAGACCGCATTCTTGCGAAGCGGCCTTTTCTAAATTCTGTCGCCGTCAGAGCGAATCAGCCCTGACGTGCTTTGAACCGACGCTGCGTCTTGTTGATCACATAGACGCGGCCCTTGCGGCGCACGACGCGGCAATCACGGTGCCGGTTCTTCAGCGAGCGGAGCGAGTTGCGAACTTTCATAGTCCTTCTCCCTTTGTCGCGGCGCGTGAAGAGCGCCTTAGGTTTCGTTTCTGCCATATTTCCCGAAGGAAAATGACGGTTCATGGTGGGCGATACTGGGATCGAACCAGTGACCCCTTCGATGTCAACGAAGTGCTCTACCGCTGAGCTAATCGCCCTGTCTTCAAACTTTTCCACCCTGTTCAAAAGAACAATACGCGGGGCAAGCCCCGCGCTGGTCGGGCTGGCTATAGTAGGTTCGCCTCATCACTTCAAGGGCTTTTGGCATACAGAAGAATTGCTCTATAATCATTTTGAGCAAGGAGCAGAACGCGTGAAACCCTATAGACTGAGGATGCCGGATGTCCGGACAACAAGCGTTGTCTTCGCCTCGCCCCATTCAGGGCGCGTGTATCCGTGGAGCTTTGTGCGCCGCTCGGTCTTGGATGAACGCACGCTAAGATCATCCGAGGACGCGTTTGTAGACCAACTCTTTGATTTTGCGCCGAAACATGGCGCGCCTCTTCTAACGGCGACTTATCCGCGGGCTTGGATCGATGTGAACAGGTCGTTCGATGAACTGGACCCTGCGTTGATCGAAGGTCTGACGCGCCAGACGCATAATCCACGCGTAGCCTCGGGGCTCGGTGTGGTGCCGCGTGTTGTTGCAAACGGGCGCGCGATTTATCGTGGGAAGCTTACTAGACGGGAAGCCGATACCCGTATCCGAGATGTTTGGAAGCCCTGGCACGACGCGATTCAGGTCTTGCTCGACGAAAGTCATGCTCTGTTTGGCGAGGCGGTTCTGATCGACTGCCATTCGATGCCTCATGAAGCTATCGAAAGCCTGTCGCATCCGCGTGGGACGCGGCCCGATATCGTTCTGGGCGACCGGTTCGGCGCGGCCGCTGGAAGCCAGATTGTTGACCGCATCGAGGCAGCTTTTGCGGCGACTGGTCTGCGAGTTGCACGTAACGCGCCATTTGCCGGCGCCTTCGTGACGCAGCACTATGGGCGCCCTTCGCGAGGGCAACACGCCGTCCAGATCGAGATTGATCGCGCGCTTTACATGAACGAGCAGGCCATTCGGCCAAACGGAAATTTCCAAAGTTTTGCGGGTCTGATGGAGATCGTAACGGCTGAGATTGCCGAGATTGGGAGACGGGATATTCCGTTGGCGGCCGAATAGGCAACGCAATCGTGATTGGTCACAGCTCTGTTAGTAACGCAGTTTTGGACCATGAGAATTGTGGTGATTTTTGTCTTCACTATCCTGGCCGGTCTGGCGTCGGCCTTGGGCGGCCTTCGTGACAGTGATACTCGGCTCGAACAGAGGGAACTGACCGGCTTGTTGGCGGGGCAAGTCATTGAATTTTTTGATGGTTCCAAATCTACTTTTCTGAATAGTGGGCGGTACCGGTATACTTATACAGATGACGGTCCAGTCTGGGAGGGAACATACGTCTTGGGTGACAACAGCCAGGTTTGCATCAATTTCGACAACGGCTCCGGGCGCTGCGATGTCTTCGTAAAAGACGGAACACGCACCATCCTCATCACGGCCGAGGGCGTAAGGTTTCCAGTTCGGAACATCACTGTTGCCGCCGATTAGGGGCGGATTTCCTTGAAATGACCGGCACTTACCGCTCACCTTCCCCTCGGTGGTAAAGAGTGGGGGTTTTCATGAGTGATTTTCTCGTGGCCGGTTTGATTGTGATTGCTTTAGCAGCGATTATGAATGTCGGGTCAGTCAGCAACGGTTTGGGGTGTAAGCCCGGTGACCGTGGCGTCATTCAGATTTGTTAGAGCGCATTTAGTAGCGCCTGTGTTGGCCATGCGTCAGCCGGCAACCCGAGCCGTTTTTGCTCGGCTTGAACCGCTGCGCGGGTGTTTGCGCCCAAAATACCGTCGATCCCGCCAACGCCATAGCCACGTGACTGTAGCTTTCTCTGCAGGGACTTCATCGCGTCGCGACCAAGGCCGGGCGCCGGGTCTCCGGCCGTAAGGCGAGGGGCGCCTTCAAGACGAGTCGCGAAATACGCAGCTGTGGTGACGTAGACAAAGCTTTGGTTCCACTCGAAAAACACATCGAAATTTGGGTATGCCAGAAACGCGGGGCCGCGGTGGCCCTGCGGTAAAACGATGGATGCGGGTAGATTTGGGGCCGCGAGCTGGCCACTTTTCGGGGCGACCCCGGCGCGCGCCCAGTCGCGCGCGGCGCGTTTTTTTTCCAGCCCGGTTGCGGACCAATTGAAGTCACGCGGCATGGTCACTTCCTGAAGCCATGGCTCGCCAGCGCGCCAACCAAGCGAGCTCAGCATTTTGCCGCCAGACGTCAAAGCATCGGCGGGCGAGGTCTTGAGTGTGACGTGGCCGTCTCCGTCTCCATCGACCCCATTTTCGATGATGTCTCTGGGCAACATTTGCACCATCCCGATCTCTCCGGCCCAGGCACCGGTCGTGCGGGACGGATCGAGATCGCCGCGTTCGTAGAGCTCCAAGGCGGCAAATACCTGTGGGCGAAAAAGTTCGGGACGGCGGCAATCATGCGCAAGTGTGACCAGCGCGTTAACAGTATTGAAGTCACCTTGAACAGCGCCGAAGTCGGTCTCGAAGGCCCAGAATGCCAGCAGAACGCCGCGTGAGACGCCATAGTCACGGTCGATCCGATCAAACACGGCGTCCCATTTCTGGCCGTTGCTCAGCCCGCTTTGGAAACGGTTATTCGAGATCAACCGGTTCGAGAAATCGAGGAAAGGCCGAGTGAAAATCCCTTGGGACCTATCCGCCCGCAGGACCGCGTCGTCCTTTGCAACATTGGCAAAAAAGCGATCTGTGGCAGCGGCCGAAGCACCCTTGTTGCGCGCCTCGGATTTCAAATCTGCGACGAAACTTTGAAACGAGCCGCCGCATGCAAACGCGGCTGATGCGGGCAATACCAAAGCGACTGCGAGGGCGGAGAGGAGATGTTTCATGACGACCGTGATCCGTTGGAAATGTTGTGCGAACCCTAGCATCGACACGTCGCGGAGCAAGCCGGAGATCGGCAAGACGTCGCCAAAGGTTAACAAAAAATTCACTCAAATTAACTGCTTGTGCAGTATTCACAGTCAAATATGCCCGCGGGGTAGATATCCGCAGCGGTTCCCCGCCGCCGGAGCTGGAATGGTGGTATTGATTGATGCAAATAGTCCGGGTCTGGCGCGCATTTGGACGCGTCATCTGGAGCGGCTCGGAAACGACTTGGGCTGTCGTCCACAGTCAGGCGGACGCGGTGAACTACAGGCTGATACGCAGTATCGATGTGATTGTGCTTGATCTTGGTCTTGAGAATGGCAGCGCAATCGCGATTGCAGACTGTGCCAGCGATCGTTGGCCTTGTGCCCGCGGTATGCTTGTTTCCAAAAGCACCTTTTTCTCTGGCGGCTCGATTTTCAATCACATTCCGAACGCCGCTGCGATTGTCGGGTATCACGGCGGTGCAAGCTAAGCGGCGCTTGCCTTTTCGCGACCGTGCGGGGCGTCCCAATCGATGACCGGATTGATCGGAATGATCCGGTGCGGATTGATGGTTTCGTGGCTAAAGTGATAGTGGCGCACGATGTGGTCGAAGTTGACCGTGTCCGCGATCAGACTGCCGTTCGGTGCGGTCCATTGATAGAGTTCGCGCGTGTAGGCCCAAAGGTTCGGGAAATCGACAATCCGATTGCGATTGCACTTGAAGTGCAAGTGATAGACCAGATCGAAGCGGAACAAGGTCGGCACAAGCCGCCAATCTGCCTCTGTGATCTGGTCGCCCATAAGATATCGGTTTGTTGATAAATGATCTTCAAGCCAATCGAGTGTTTCAAACAATTTGGTGACAGCATCGTCGTAAGCGTGCTGTGACGTGGCGAAGCCGCACTTATACACGCCATTGTTAAACGTGTCGTAAATTCGCGCGTTCAAAGTTTCGATCTCGTCGCGCATGTGGGCGGGCCAAAAATCGTCTTTATTGCCTGTCAGCGCTTCGAAAGCCGAGTTGAACATACGAATGATTTCGGAGCTTTCGTTCGAGACGATGGTCGCGTTCTTTTTGTCCCACAGGATTGGCACCGTGACACGCCCTGAGATACCGGGATCGGCCTTGATATAGATGTCGCGCGCGAAGGGCAGGCCAAACAGCGTGTCGCCAGTCGCGCCTGGGAATGTCGCATCAAATGTCCAGCCGTTCGAAAGCATATCGGGATGCACCACAGAGACGGTGATGATGTCTTCGAGTCCCTTGAGTTTGCGGAACATCAGGGTTCGGTGCGCCCAGGGGCATGCAAGCGAAACATAGAGGTGGTAGCGGTCCGCCTCGGCCTTGAAGCCGCCGTTGCCGGAGGGGCCGGGGGCGCCATCGGCAGTGACCCAGTTGCGGAATTTCGCGTTTGAGCGAACGAATTTTCCGCCCGAGGCTTTCGTATCGTACCAGACGTCGTGCCAGACGCCGTTAACAAGCTGACCCATGCGTGATCTCCTTTGGCGTCTCATATGGGGCGAGGGTGTCTAAAAACCATATCCGCAAAAACAGAGTGGCTGTGCGGAAATGCGGGAGTCGAAAACAGCCGCCGACGAAATCATGCGATTTCCCCGGTATTGTTTCACTTTTCCATCGTGAAATCAGTGTTCTCTTTGACGTTGGAGCGAATCGCTCCATGATCTGGCTTGGGGGGGGATGATGCTATGTCAGAGTATCTGCCAAAAGAGGTGCGTCAGGGGCTTGAAGCTGCGCGTAAACGCAGCCGGGCTAAGAAAAGCCGTCTGCGGGTTCAGGTCGGCGACCAGACGTTTACCATTTTACGCTACTGGGATGAAGGATTCGCGATTGATGCCGACGAGGGGCCGCAATTGCGTGGGCTTGTCGATGTCTACGACGGTGCGCGGCATATGTCGCAGTGCCTGATCGTGGCGTCAGAGGAGGACGCGGGCGAGATGGTCTACGAGTTCAAGCGCGAGACAATCGCGGCGGATCGTGCGCCGTTGGATTACGAACGTGCTGAACATGCGCCGGTTGCTTTAATCGGGCGCTGACAACGCGTCCCTTCAGGACGCGGTTTTCCAGTCAAAAAAGCCATCGCCTGCGCGCGCCAAAAGGCTTTCCGCAAGTTCACGACCGATTGCGACGCCGTCTTCGATTGGGCCGGTGCGGCTGTCGCTTAGCGCTTCTGAGCCATCGGAACGCAGGATCTCACCGCGCAGGGTAAGTGTGCCTCCGTCGAGCGTAGCAAGGCCCGCGATCGGTGTTTCACAGGATCCATCGAGTGCGGCGAGGTAAGCGCGCTCTGCAGCAAGGCGCTGCCCGGTTTCCAAATGGTGTAATGCCGCAAGTATTTCGGTCGCGCGGGCGTCGTCGCCACGGCGTTCGATCCCGATGGCGCCTTGTGCCACGGCGGGCAACATTTCGCTGATATCTATGGCTGTTGCGGGGACTTCAGACATGCCGAGACGGTTCAGACCAGCCATGGCAAGGAAGGTACAATGGGCCACGCCAGCTTCAAGTTTCTTCAACCTTGTCTGAAGGTTACCGCGAAACTCGACGATCTCAAGGTCGGGGCGTCGGTTCAGAAGTTGCGCTTTGCGGCGGAGCGATGACGTGCCGACCTTGGTGCCGGGGGCGAGGCCAGAAAGCGTGCCGCCTGCGGGTGCGATGAACGCGTCGCGGACGTCTTCGCGAGGCAAATAGCAATCGAGCGTCAGACCACCCGGTTGATCAACGGGCATATCCTTCATGGAATGGACGGCGATGTCGATCCTGCCTGCAAGCAGGTCGTCCTCGATTTCCCGCGTAAACAAGCCCTTTCCGCCGATCTCCTTCAATGGTCGGTCAAGGATCGCATCGCCGGTCGTTTTGATCACGACGATCTCGATGGCCTCGGATGGCAGATCGAATGCGGCGCAAAGGCGGTCGCGGGTTTCGTGGGCTTGCGCAAGCGCCAGAGGAGACCCTCGGGTGCCGATGCGGAACGGATTTTCGATATCGGGCATTTTTCTCATGAGTGAATGTCTAAGGGCCTCGGAAAATACTGACAACTGATTGTGTTGACAATCGTACCTCTGACTGGGACGTCTTTCGTCGATCAATGAAGGTATTCTGACATGGCAAAAGAAAAGTTGATTCTGCGCGCGCTGGCTGGCGAGACGTTGGACACCCCTCCGATCTGGATGATGCGGCAAGCTGGACGGTATCTGCCGGAATATCGCGCGACGCGCGCCGAGGCCGGGGACTTTCTGTCTTTGTGCTATAATTCCGACCTTGCAGCCGAGGTCACGCTTCAGCCAATCAGACGCTATGGCTTTGATGCGGCTATTCTTTTCGCCGATATTCTGTTGATCCCTCAAGCGCTGGGCGCCGACCTTTGGTTTGTCACTGGCGAGGGACCGCGGCTGTCGACGATCACGGATCAGGCTGGATTTGATGCGTTGAAGCCCGGCGATGCGATCCATGATCTCCTTGCACCGGTCTATGGCACGGTTCGCACATTGGCGCGTGAGTTGCCAAAAGAGACGACGTTGATCGGCTTTGCGGGCGCGCCCTGGACGGTTGCGACATATATGATCGCGGGCCGTGGCACGCCTGATCAGGGGCCTGCGCATGCTTTAAAGGCCGAAAATCGCCCGCTTTTTAGAGCGCTTATGGGTCGGATCGAGGAAGCAACGATTGAATATCTCTCGGCGCAGATCGAGGCCGGGGCGGAAGTTGTAAAGTTGTTTGATAGCTGGGCTGGATCGCTGAAAGGGGAGGATTTTCAAGAGTTTGCGCTGGAACCCACGAGGCGGATCATAGCGGAAATGAAAGCGCGGCATCCGGGTATTCCTGTGATTGTCTTCCCGCGCGAGGCTGGCGAAAAATATATCGGGTTTTCAAAGGCTACGGGGGCTGATTGTGTGGCTTTGGACAACTCGGTTGATGCTGCCTGGGCGGCGGAGCACGTGCAGGTTGATGGCTGTGTACAGGGCAACCTGAAATCAAGCCATATGGTGACAGGTGGACAAGCCTTGGTGGACGAAACAGGCGAGATTTGTCGGGTATTATCAAAGGGTCCCCATATCTTTAACCTTGGCCACGGGATCACGCCGGACGCTGATCCTGAGAACGTACAACTGATGATCGACACCGTGCGAAATGGGGCTTGGAAGGGCTAAAAACCCACGTCGGCACGACGCCGGCGTAACGGCGGTATTGCGCCGGTGCTGACGTTCGCGGCTTTAGATATTCGCCAAGGACCAGAGCCGTTTTTTTTGGCGACTCATTCGAAGCGGGTCTTGGCAAAAAAGGAACGAAAGGCATTCTGATGGTGGAGCGGATTGGAATAATCGGGTTGGGCCGTATGGGCTGGGCCTTGGCCGCGCGGCTGGCAACACAAGGTGTCGAAGTCCGCGGATGGACGCGCAGTGGCGTCGACGCGGCGCGCGCGAAGGCGGATGGTTTTCAAGCGACCGGCAGTCTTGAAGACCTTGTCGCAACCTCAGATGTTTTGATCCTGTCATTGTTTGATGACGCCGCCGTGCGCGAGGTGCTTGCCAGTTTGGCCGCGTTGGATTTGGGCAGCCGGTTGGTGGTCGAGACTTCGACTGTGTCGCCTGATATTGTGCGACAGATGGTGGGCGCGATCGAAACGGCGCAGGGGCGCCTCCTAGATGCGCCGATCTCCGGGGGCCCGAACATGGTGGTTGCAGGAACCATCGGCATATTCATTGGGGGCCACGATGCTGACGTGGAGCGGTTTGCACCGGTTGGCGCGCTGTTGTCGGCAAAATGCGTGCACGTAGGACCGCTTGGAGCGGGCGCATCGGCCAAGATTGTCAACAACATGGCGCTGGACGGAATGTGGGAAGTCCTGTCGGAGGCGATGGAAACGGGCGCAAGGCTGGGCTTGCCGTTTGAGACGATGCTGGGGTTTTTGGAGACGAGCCCTGCGGCCGCGCCTGCCTTTGTGACGCGCCTTCCGATGATCCGTGGAGACATGGAGGCCGTCGGCTTCTCTGTTGCGGGCATTCTAAAGGACCTTGGGATGATAAGACGCGCGGCGTCGAGTGTCGGTGCGAATGTTCCGGCCATCGACGCTGCCGCCGACAGGTACGCTCAGATGATGGATGCTGGCCGCGGGGCAGAAGATCTGTCCAAAGTGATACCCCATTCTTATGCCAAGGCCTTTGCTGACGATGAAAGCGGCCAAGAGGGATGAGGCTTCTTGCGCTCACCGCTTTGACAATGGTCGCCTTTGCGTCGAATTCGATCCTCAATCGTTGGGCGCTTTTGGATGGCACGACCGGACCGGCTGCCTTTCAGGCATTGCGGGTTGTGGCAGGGGCGGTGTGCCTAGGGGTTTTGCTTCTATTGCGAGGTGGTTTGCCGCCATTGTTGGTGAGGCGGCGTGCGGTCGGGACCGGATCACTCATGGCCTATATGCTGGGCTTTTCGTTCGCTTATGTGGCTTTGGACGCGGGTGTCGGGGCCTTGATCCTGTTTGGCGGCGTGCAAGTGACGATGTTCGCTGGGGCCTTGCTCAAAGGCGAGAGGCCGCCCGTTTTGCGCTGGGTTGGTGCGGCCGTGGCGTTTGGCGGGTTGGTCTGGCTTTTGTGGCCGGGCGCGTTCGGGGCGCCTCCTTTGGGAGCAGCGTTGATGATGGGGATCGCCGCAGTCAGTTGGGGCATTTATTCGCTGGCCGGGCGCGGGGCGAGCGATCCGATGGCCGAAACGGGGGCGAATTTCATCTGTTCGATCCCTTTTGCTTTGGTGGCCTTGTTAATCGTGCAGGATGGCATGAGCTTGTCAGGCGCATTTCTGGCGATTGTCTGCGGCGCGATGACGTCGGGCTTGGGCTATGCGCTTTGGTACAGTGTTTTGCCGAAGCTGGACGCGGCGGTGGCGGCGTTGGTTCAGCTTACGGTGCCGGTGATCGCGGTTTTGGGCGGCGTTTTAATCTTGGGCGAGGTGGCCAGCGGGCGGTTGATCATGGCCAGCGCCGTGGTGCTTGGCGGCGTCGCTTTGGGCGTGCTGGGCGGTCAGCGCAGGATGGGTTCCAAGAGGTCATAGGCGGCGCGTTCATCGTGATCCCATGCGACGTCAGCCAAGCTATCGGGTTTGACGCGCAAGGTGGCCAATTCCGCGCGCGTGACCCAGCGGCGGTCGGTGACGACGCCTTCGGGGTCTTTCCAATCTTCTGAGGTTTCGCCCGCGACAACCGTGCAGCGAAAGTAGATATCGACCTGATGAAAGTCGCCGTCGGGATCGTGGAACTCGTTGATCAGGACACACGCGCCAACGGCTACGGTCAGGCCGGTTTCCTCAAGGACTTCGCGCGCGAGGTTTTCTGGAAGGGATTGGTGAAGCTCGGCCCCTCCGCCGGGGGCGCACATAAGGTCGCTTTTGCCGTCGGGCCATGCGTTGACGAGAAGAAGTTTGTCGTCCTTGAAGATCAGACCGCGGGTGGCGAGGCGGATGCGGCGCATGTCAGTTGCGGTCGGTTACGGGGCCAAGAATGCGGGTGACGTGGCCCATCTTGCGGCCCGGACGCGCTTCGGCTTTGCCGTACAGGTGGAGCCGCGCGCCGGTTTCGCATGCGATGTCATGCGTTTGATTGATGTCGTCGCCAATGAGGTTGGTCATTTCAACGTCCGAGTGACGCAAGGGATCGACAAGCGGCCAGCCTGCGACGGCACGGATGTGTTGTTCAAACTGGTCGATGACCGCGCCGGCTTCGGTCCAATGGCCTGAATTGTGCACGCGCGGGGCGAATTCGTTGATGATGAGGTCATCGCTGGACACGAACATCTCGACGCCGATCACCCCGATATAGTCGAGCGCGGTCAGGATTGTGCCTGCGATGCCGAAGGCGCGTTCGCGGGTCGCGGCGGAGATGTCAGCGGGGACCCGCGTGGTATCGAGGATGCCGTCCTTGTGGACGTTTTCGCCCGGTTCAAAGCAGGCGATGGTGTCGTCGAGGCCACGCGCGGCAATGACGCTGATTTCGCGGTCGAAATTGACGAAACCTTCAAGAATCGCATCGGCCCCGTTCATCGCGGCAAGCGCTGCGGGGGCGTCGTGGCGGTCATTGATGCGCGCCTGCCCTTTGCCGTCATAACCAAGGCGTCGGGTTTTCAGGATTGAGGGCATGCCGACTTGAGCCAATGCCTGCGCCAGGTCGGCCTCGGTGTTGACGGTGGCGAAGGGGGCCGTTGCGAGGCCGATGTCGATCAGGAATGTCTTTTCGGCCAGGCGGTCCTGACTGGTGGCAAGCGTCTGGCGGTTGGGGCGGATCGGCACGCGCGCTTCGATCAGGTCGAGGGCGGCGGCGGGGACGTTCTCGAATTCGTAAGTGACCACGTCAACGCTGTCGGCGAAGGCGGCAAGAGCTTCGGCGTCGTCGTATGATGCGGTGGTGAGTCGGTGGGCGGTCTCACCTGCGGGCGGGTTCGCTCCGGGCTCATAGATGTGGACTTTGAGGCCAAGGCGGGCGGCGGCCATCGACAGCATTCGACCAAGCTGGCCTCCGCCGAGGATCCCGATGGTTTGTCCGGGATTTAGCGGCTTAGTCATCGCGGGGCTCTTGCGGGATTGAGGCTGTGAGGGCGTTTCGCCAAGCGTCGATACGGGCGGCGAGGGTGGCATCGGTTGTGGCGAGCATCTGGGCGGCCATCAGGCCCGCGTTCATACCGCCGCCGATTGCCATTGTGGCTACGGGAAAACCGCGCGGCATTTGCAGGATCGAATAGAGACTGTCGAGGCCGTTCAGGGCGCGGGTCTCGACGGGAACGCCAATCACGGGGATGCGGGTCTTGGAGGCCATCATGCCGGGAAGGTGGGCGGCACCACCTGCACCAGCGATAATCACTTGCAGACCGCGATCAGCGGCAGTTTTGCCGTAGTCCCAGAGGCGATCCGGGGTGCGGTGCGCAGAGACGATCTTGGTCTCGTATGCAACGCCAAGCGTGTCGAGAATTTCGCATGCGGGTTTCATGGTCGGCCAGTCGGATTGACTGCCCATGATGATGCCAACTTTTACGGTCAAGCGCTGATCCCCCGTGGTTTCGAGCGGACCCTAGCGATGGAGCTCAAGGGTCGCAATGTTTCAGGCAATGATATCGGGCGTCAATTCGTCTTCAAGCTGAGCAATGCGGTCTTTGAGCAAAAGTTTCTGCTTTTTCAGGCGTTTTGCGGTCAAAGGATCGCCTGTTCCACGATCGTCCAGCGCACGGATTGCCTCGTCGAGGTCGCGATGCTCGCGCCGCCACGTTTCAAGCTTGAAGCGCAGAACCTCTTCGTGGTCCATCTTGTGTGGCGGAGCTTGCGTCATGTTATTTGGCCGAGGGTTGTGCGTCAGACCTTTAGATAACGTGAACGCCCTTAATTTCAAAGCGCGAACTGGCCTTGTTAACGCCGCATTGCGTCCCCATATTTCTAACTCAACCGGTCGCCGATAGGGGCCGGACACCGCACCGTCGCTTTATAAGGACGTCGCATGACAAAACTAACCTTGGGGACGCACCCCTATCTTCTGGGCTTTGACCAGCTTGAACGGCTGGTGGAACGCACAGCAAAATCCGAAAACGGCTACCCTCCGTATAATATAGAGCAGGTGCGAGACAACGGGTTCCGCATCACGCTGGCAGTGGCCGGATTTGGTGAGGACGAGTTGTCGATCACAGTGGAGAACCGGCAGCTTGTTGTGCGGGGAAAGCAGGCAGATGACGGTGCGGATCGGGTGTTTTTGCATCGTGGGATCGCGGCGCGGCAGTTTCAGCGGACGTTTTTGTTAGCTGATGGAGTCGATGTTGCGGGCGCGTCGATGGAAAACGGCTTGCTGCATATCGATATGGCGCGCGCCGTGCCGGATCAGGTGGTGCAGACAATCCGCATAAATAAGACTTGAGAGGAGCAGGTGGTATGAATACGCAATTTGATTTCAAAAAGCTGGACGCTGATAAGATTGTCTACGTTCGTCAGGTGGCGGTCGCGGACCTGCCGGAAGATGTGCAGGATCAAGCCATGGGCAGTGAGCATATCTATGCCGTCCATTCGGCTGATGGCGCGCGTCTTGCTTTGGTCAAAGACCGTTCGATGGCATTTGCTTTGGCGCGTCAGAACGATTTCGCCCCGGTGAACGTTCACTAATTCCTTTGGGGGCGGGTTTCCCGCCCCTTTGCGCTTGTTAAGTCGGCGCGCGCTACTAGTCTCTGCCCAGACAAGGGCAAGGAGGCCAACATGGCAGAGCTAATCCCCCTCAGATTGGGCGTAAACATCGATCACGTGGCTACTGTGCGCAACGCGCGCGGAGGGGCGTATCCTGACCCGTTGCGCGCGGCCAAGATTGCCGAGGAAGCCGGAGCAGACGGGATCACCGCGCATTTGCGCGAAGACCGCCGGCATATCTCGGATGCCGACATTGATGGTCTGATGGACGTTTTGTCAGTGCCCTTGAATTTCGAGATGGCAGCGACGGACGAGATGCAAAAAATAGCATTGCGTCACAAGCCGCATGCTGTGTGTATTGTTCCGGAAAAGCGGGAAGAGCGCACCACCGAGGGTGGGCTGGAAGTCGCGAGGGACGAGAACCGTCTGGCGCATTTTATCGCACCTTTGCGTGATGCCGGGTGCCGGGTCTCGATTTTCATCGCGGCAGAAATGCGCCAGATCGAGGCGGCGAACCGGATTGGCGCGGAAGTGATTGAATTGCACACCGGGGCGTATTGCGAGGCCCATGCCGACGGTCTCTTCGAGGAACGCGACGCCGAGTTGGTGCGGCTTTGTGAGATGTCAAACTTCGCGCATTCGCTTGGGCTTGAGGTGCATGCCGGACATGGACTGACGTATGACACGGTGGCGCCGGTGGCGGCGATTGCGGAAGTGCGGGAATTGAATATCGGGCATTTCCTGATTGGCGAGGCAATCTTCCTGGGGCTTGAACCCGCGATCCGTGAAATGCGTACGATCATGGATGAGGCCCGAAAGTGAGCATTGACCTTTGGGTTGTTCTTGTCGGCTGAATGTTAGCAGGCGCAAGCCCAGGTCCCGCGACTTTGGCAATCTCGTCGACGGCGATCGGAAAGGGACGGCGCGCATAAGTCGGCGCGGTGTATTTGTTATGACTGGCGATCGAATCGCTGCGGTCTGCGTGGTACGGCAAGGTCTTTGTCAGCAGGGGCAGACGGAAGCAGGCATAGTTTTCTGCGCGGCTTGGCGATCCACCTGACCAATCCGAAAGCTATTTTGGCCTGGGGCGCGATCTCTGCAATCGATTTGCTGCGAGACGCCTCGATGTGGGATGTCTGGTTTCTATATAGGGCATTAATGGCCTGTTCATCGGTCGTGTTTCTTGGGTATGCGGTGTTGTTTTCCGCCAGAAGAATTATAGCGGGCTCTATGCGCGCAGCGCGGGTGTTTGACGCGGGCTTTGGGCGGTTGTTTGGCACCGCGTCGATCCGCGTTCTGACCGCGCGGATTGTACCGGGATAGGCGCGGTACAAACGAAAATACTAAGCGCTTGCAGCGACAGTACTTTCCAAAAGGCACGGATTTGTCGATACATAGCCAAGCAAAGCTGAGTGCTGTCGCGAGACAGCGCAACGAACGGCCTCGAAAGACGCTGGGACACGAAACTCCCGCAGAGCGTTTTAACGCATGTGTTGCGTCGACCGGTTGAGCGCCCGTGCGCAACTGAGCTTTGCTGGTTATCCCGGGTTTGACGCTGTCGATCATCGCACGGCGGACGGCCGGGGCATCAGCCAGCGAGGTATTCCACGCCAGGTCACCGCAGCGGCACAGCATCAATGCAAAGATAAGGTTTAGCCCCATAGCGATGATGCTTAGACCAACACGGTTGCCAAAACCTTGCCAAGCCAGCGGTCGAGGCCTCATATGGCAAGCGAAGTAACGCAGGCAGGCCTATGATCCTTGGTATCGGCACCGATCTTTGCAATATCGAGCGCATTGCAGGCGTTCTTGAGCGGCATGGCGACAGGTTTCGCAACCGTGTATTCACGGATATTGAACAGGCAAAAGCCGAGCGGCGCGCGGATACGCCCGGAACCTATGCCAAGCGCTGGGCGGCGAAGGAAGCGTGCTCCAAAGCGCTAGGCACAGGTCTTCGCATGGGGATTGCGTGGAAGGATATGTCGGTCACCAATATGTCGTCCGGCCAGCCGGTGATGCATGTGACGGGGTGGGCGCAAAAGCGGCTTGAGGCGATGACGCCGCAGGGGTTTGAGGCCGTAATCCATGTGACATTGACCGATGATCACCCCTGGGCACAGGCCTTTGTGCTGATTGAGGCGCGCGCCCTTGGACAGTCTGGTGATATTCCGACGCCCGAGGCAACGCGGCGGCTTGCTTGACAGGGCACCCGCCACGCCTCAGAAAGCCTCGACCTGAAAGAGGCTGAACACAGATGTCCGACAGTACCAGTACGATCCTAGACGGGATCGTCGAGACGATCAAAACCGTTGTCTATGCTCTTTTGATTGCGGGTGTCTTCCGCACCTTGTTTTTTCAGCCTTTTTGGATCCCGTCGGGGTCAATGAAAGACACTTTGTTGATTGGTGATTTCCTGTTCGTCAACAAGATGGCTTACGGCTATTCGCAGTATTCCTGTCCGTTCGGCATCTGTCCTATTGACGGGCGTATCTGGGGCGCAGAACCCGCGCGGGGAGACGTTGTTGTCTTTCGCCATCCGTCGAACGGTCAGGACTTTGTAAAGCGTTTGATTGGCATTCCGGGTGATACTATTCAGATGCGGACCGGCGTTTTGTATATCAACGGCTCGGCTGCTCCGCTGGTTCAAGAGGGAATGTTCACCGAAATCTACGAGCGGCAGGGTCCAATTGGGACGACGCCGATTTGTATCGAAATGCGCGTGTCGTTTGGCGATGAATGCGCGAAGGCGAAGGCGGTCGAGACGCTGCCCGACGGTACTCAGCATTCTGTTTTGGACGCCGGTCCGACACGTCTGGACAACACAGGCGTCACGCGGGTGCCTGAAGGCATGTACTTTTTCATGGGCGATAACCGCGATAATTCTACCGATAGCCGCGTGCCGCAGCCTTCTGGCGTGGGACTTGTGCCGTTTGAGAACCTGATCGGGCGTGCGGATCGCGTGGTCTTTTCGTCGGCGGGCCGGTCGTTGTTCTTCGTGTGGACATGGCGCATGGACCGGTTCTTTAAGGCAATTGAGTGATGAAGACCTCGGCTGAACTTGATGCGTTTGCCGCCCGACTTGGGCACGCCTTCAAGCAGCCGGAGTTTCTGATCCGGGCCGTGACGCACCCTTCGATCGCAAGCGAGACCCGCCCCGACAACCAGCGTCAGGAGTTTCTGGGTGATCGCGTGCTTGGGCTGGTGATTGCCGAGGCACTTTTGGATGCGGACCCAAGTGCTGCCGAAGGGCAACTTGCGCCCCGGTTTAATGCCTTGGTGCGCAAGGAAACCTGCGCTGCGGTTGCGCGTGATATCGACATTGGTGTTGTGCTGCGGCTTGGGCGATCCGAGATGATGTCCGGCGGGCGGCGCAAAGATGCCTTGTTGGCTGACGCGATGGAGGCGGTGATTGCTGCCGTCCATCAGGATGCAGGTTTCGCGGCGGCGCGCGATGTTGTGCTTCAGTTGTGGAAGTCGCGCATCGAGACCGTTGAAGGCGACGCGCGCGATCCTAAGACGTCGTTACAGGAATGGGCGCAGGCGCGCGGATTGGCGCCTCCGACCTACGAGGCAATTGGGCGCGAAGGCCCTGACCATGCGCCGATGTTTACGGTTGAAGCGCGTCTAAGCACCGGCGAGGCCGAAACCGCGAAGGCGACGTCAAAGCGCGCGGCCGAGCAAGCATCGGCGAAGGCGCTTTTGGCACG
>CAJQNG010000079.1 GCA_905479635.1 uncultured Boseongicola sp.
ACTTTCATCGCCGGGCTCCGTGTGGATGAACTGGCCGCTCCCTGGGTGCTGGATGGGCCGATGAACCGTGCCGCTTTTGAGGTTTACATCGAAACCCAGCTCGCACCGTGTCTTCAACCCGGTGACGTGGTAATCGCAGACAACCTGTCCTCACATAAATCTGCAGCGGCACAGGCATTGCTGAAGGCGCAAGGAAACTGGCTACTGTTCTTGCCACCCTACAGCCCCGAACTGAACCCGATTGAAATGGCGTTCTCAAAGATCAAAGCCCACCTGCGCCGCTTCAAAGCGCGCACCTTTGACACGCTCTTCGCATCAGTCGCCGAAGTATGCGAACTCTTCCCGCGACAAGAGTGCGAAAACTTCTTCAGGGCTGCCGGGTATGTTGCAGATTAGATGGACGATGCTCTAGATGCGGCTGATCAATCTGGACACGTCTCAACCCTCAGCGTTCGCAAGTGAAAGATGGCAAGCAGCGGACTGTGTTCCCTGCATGTGGCGCAGCTCTGGTTCACTTTGCCGGCACAACTCGGTGGCCAACGGGCACCGCGTATTGAATTTGCAGCCGGGTGGCGGGTTGATCGGCGATGGAAGATCACCTTTCAGGCGGGTTCTGTCGCGCTTTCCTGCAGTCTTCTCAAGATGCGGTACTGAAGAAAGCAGCGCTCTTGTATAGGGATGCATGGGATTTTCCAGGACCTCCCGCGTCTCGCCTTCCTCGACAATCTTGCCCAGATACATCACCGCAATGCGGTCGCTGACGTATCCAATCACTGAAATGTCGTGCGAGATGAACAGATAGGTCAGACCCAACTCCTGCTTCATCTCGTCCAGAAGCTCGACGATCTGCGCCTGAATCGACACATCCAGTGCAGATACCGGTTCGTCGCAGACGACGAATTTCGGCTTCATGATTAACGCCCGGGCGATCCCGATCCGCTGGCGCTGACCGCCTGAAAACTGGTGCGGATAGCGGTTGAGATGACCAGAGTTCAGCCCTACGCGATTGAGCATGTCTACGACCCGATCCTCCAAATCGCTGCCCGTTGCAAGAGCATGAATTCTCATCGGCTTCGCCACGATTTCGCCCACTGTCCGGCGCGGATTGAGTGATGCGTATGGGTCTTGAAATATGATCTGCATTCGCCGCCGCATCGCCTTGAGGTCGCTGGCGTCAAGCGCCGTGACGTCTGTGCCGTCAAACAGAACCTGCCCCGCCGTCGGTTCGTGCAGGCGCAAGATGGCGCGGCCAAGGGTGCTTTTGCCGCAACCAGATTCACCGATCAGCCCTAAAGTCTTGCCTTCGCCGATGCCGAGATCGACACCATTGACCGCCTGCACCAAAGCGCCTGGGTTACCGGTTATCCGGCCTAATAGTCCACGGCGATCATCGAAATGTTTCACGAGTCCGCTTATTGCAAGAAGGTCAGACATCGCTGCCTCCCGCGAGCCCGGGAGCGATGCAGCGCACTTGCCGCCCGGCACCGCAATCCTGCATCGCGATGAGGTCTCGGCAGCTGGCTTGCGCCCGCGTGCAGCGATCCATGAACCGGCATTGATCGGGCAAGTCGATCAGTTCCGGCACAGTGCCCTTGATAGGTTCGATCCGCCGCGACAGGTCCGACAAACGCGGAATCGAACGTAGGAGGCCTTGGGTATAGGGGTGCTGCGGGGTCGCGATCACCGCTCCTGTCGGACCGTTTTCGACGACCTGGCCAGCATACATTACAACCACATTGTCGCAATATTCCGCGACCACGCCAAGATCATGGGTGATCAGGATTACGCTCATGCCAAGCTTGTCACGGATATCTGCGATCAGTTCCAGCACCTGCGCCTGAATGGTCACGTCCAGCGCAGTGGTTGGTTCATCCGCGATCAACAATTTTGGTTTGCAGGCCAGTGCGATCGCGATCATGACGCGTTGGCGCATGCCGCCCGAGAACTGGTGCGGATAGTCGTCGAGCCGGGTTTCTGCCGAGGGAATACCGACAAGTTGTAACATCTCCAACGCTTGTTGACGCGCTTGCCTGCGTTGCGCTTTGCGCGATCCGCTCAGAGTCTCATCATGTGCTAGAAGTACCTCGATGATCTGATTGGACACGGTATAGGCCGGATTCAATGCCGTTTGGGCGTCTTGCATTGTCATGGCGATTTCCTTGCCGCGCAGCTTGCGGTAATTTTTCGGATCAAGACCGACCAACTCGCGCCCCTCAAAGTTAATCGAGCCTTTGGCGATGAACCCTGGCTTTTTGACCAGCCCCATCACCGAAGCGAAGGTCACGCTTTTACCAGAGCCGCTTTCACCGACCACGCCGAGGCATTCGCCACGGCCAAGCGACAGGCTGACGCCGTCGACAGCGGTGACCATGCCGTCGCGCGTGTCAAAACAAGTCTTGAGGTCGCGGATTCGCAGCACGGCGTCGTTCATTATCACGCCCTAGTCATGAAATCTGGGGTCAAACGCGTCGCGCAGGCCCTGGCTGACGACATTTATTGATAGCACCAGCAGCAGAATCGCTAGCCCCGGGAAGGTCGACAACCACCATTCCTGGAGCATGAACGACCGGCCATCGGCGACCATCGACCCCCACGAGGCCATAGGCGGCTGCACGCCAAGACCCAGAAACGACAGGCTTGCCTCCAGAATGATCACATGCGCCATGCGCACCGTCGACACCACCAGCACCGGCGACAGGATATTGGGCAGGATTTCCCGCAGCATGATGTCGGACCTGCTGGCTCCCATTGCGCGTGCTGCCTCGACATATTCCACGCCTGATGTTGCCAGCGTCTCGCCACGCACGACCCGGCAGGGGATCACCCACTCCTTGTAGGCCAGCGCCAGCACGATGTTCTGCAATCCCGGCCCAGTCATTGCAATTAGCGCGATGGCGAAGATCAGGTAGGGAAAGCCCAGCAGGATATCAACTAGGCGGGATATGACGATATCCACCCAGCCGCGCAGATAACCCGCCGCCAGCCCGGCCAGAACGCCGATTGTCGTCGCGACCAGGATAACTGTGGCGCCGATAAAGATCGAAACGCGAGAGCCATAGATGATACGCGACAGGATATCCCGACCCAAGGCGTCGCAACCCAGCGGAAACGACCAGTCCCCGCCCTCCATCCAGGCAGGTGGCAACAGGCGGCGGAACAGATCCGCATCACTCGGGTCATGCGGGGCAATCAGGGGGGCGGCTACGGCCATGAAAACGAAGCCGAGTGTTATGAACAGGAAAAAAATGGATAGCCTGTTCGAAGCGAACAGTTTCATGTTGCGCTGAAACAGCGTCTCTGACTTGGCCGTCCCAGCGTCGCCGGTCCAATGGGTAACCGTTGTCACAATTTCACCCGTGGGTTCAGCATCGTATAGAGAATGTCTGCGAAGAAATTCAGCATTACGTAAGTGACTGCGTAAAACAACACTGCCGCCTGGATCAGCGGGTAGTTGCGTACAAAGATGCTCTCGACCACCAAGCGACCCAGGCCGGGCCAGCCAAACACGGTTTCGACAACCATGTTGCCGCCCAGAAGTGAACCGGTTTCAATCGCCGCGACGGTCACGGTTGGAATCAAAGCGTTTTTCAGTGCGTGTTTGATCAGAATCTTGGTTTTACTCAGGCCCTTGGCCTCGGCAAATGTAATGTAATCGCGGTTGAGCACGTCCAGCATCGAGGCCCGGGTTACGCGCGTCAGGATCGAGGCCATCGGCAGACCCAGTGTGATTGTTGGCAGGATCAGATGGCGCAGTGCATCCCAGAAGGCATCGATGCGTCCGCGAAGCAGGCTGTCGACGAGCAATAAGTGGGTGATTGGCGCCACCTCTGATTCAAAACCAGCTCGGCCCGCAACCGGAAGCCAATGCATGTTCACTGCAAAGAAAATGATAAGCAGAATGCCGAACCAGAACCCCGGTAGCGACACGCCGAACAGTGATGTCACTGTGGCGATCCGGTCGAGGAGTGAGTTCTTGTGCACCGCGGCCAGCACGCCCAGTGGGATCGAGACCACAAGCGCAAATACCAGCGCGGCGAGGCTAAGCTCGATGGTCGCCGGGAGACGCGATGCGATGACATCCCAGACCGGCTGACGGTGATAATAGCTGAGCCCGAAATCAAGTGTCAAAGCATTGCTGAGGAACTTGAAGAAGCGTTGGTGAGGCGGTAGGTCCAACCCCATGTCGTGGCGAAGCGCATTTTCCAGTTCTTCGGTGACATGTTGGTCGCCCAACATGATGGCTACAGGGTCGCCAGGTGTAAAAAGCATCATGACGAATACAATGATGCTAACACCCAGAAGGACAGGGATCAGTTGAAGCAATCTCTCAATGAATTTGCCAACGCTCATATCACGGTTCTGGGTCCAAAAATCTTGGGGTCGCCCTGACCGGCATCACTCCGCTCAGGGCTCGGTCACTCACAGACGTGCACTAGTTGAGGCAAGCGTCATGCAAGTTGATTCTGCTATCCGAGCTGGGCTTCCAGCCGGTTAGCTTAGTCGACACTCCGTATAGGTCCTGCGCGACCCACAGGTAGAGCTTAGGCAGATCGGCATTCACCATGGCTTCGGCCTTGCCGTAAAGATCGGCTCGTACAGAGCGATCGGTCTCAACATTGGCCGCATCCAAGAGCGCATCGACCTCCACGTTCGAGTAGCCCGAAGAGTTACCCCTGTCGGCGGTGCGGTGTGTGGGAACGAAGATTCCGACAGGATCCAGCGACCCATTGCCCCATGAAGTCAACCACATCTGGCCATCGATTGGTTCGCCTTTGGTGCGGAAGCGGGTCGTCAGCATCGACCCTTCGCCGACGACTACATTGATCTGGAACCCTCCTTTGCTCGCAACAGCAGAGATCGCCTCGGCGATTTCCTTGTTGGCGCCGTCGACATCCAGCGTCACAGTCAGTCCATCCGGATACCCGGCTTCGGCCAGAAGCGCCTTGGCTTTGTCGACGTCGTATTCATAGGTTGGAAGGTTATCGTTTTTGCCAAAAGCGTCGGGACTGAGGATGCCGTTGGTCAGCGTCGCTTTGCCGTTCAGAATCTTGTCGACGATCAGTTCTCGGTCCACCGCGTGAGCCAACGCACGCCGCACGCGGATGTCCGCAAACGGGCCGGTCTGGTTATTTAGGGCGATGTAGCTCGTGCGAGTTCCGTTGACGGCCATCACTTTCGTGTCAGGGTTGGCCTCGACCTGAGCGACCAGATGTGAAGGAAGGCTATTAATTATGTGTACGTCCCCTGCAAGTAGAGCTGCAACGCGAGAGGAGTTTTCGGGAATGACTTTGAAGATCACTCGCTCAACACAAGCTTTGCCTGTGGGCGAAATATCAGTCGCCCCACCGTAATAACCGTCAAAACGCTCCATTATGACTGAGTCGCCCTTGCGCCATTCGACCAGTTTGAATGGTCCTGTGCCATTGACGCCTTCGGCCATGCCTTCTTGGCCGATCGCTTCGACATGGGCCTGCGATACCATTTCCTGAAACGGCAGCATAGCTGGCAAGATAGGCCAGGGCGATTCAAGCACCAACCGGACGGTCAAATCGTCGACCACGACCACCTCTTTAAGCGGTCCCAAAAGGCTTTGGCGCGGGCTGGTCTGACCACCCATAGCGTTTTCCTTGGTCAACCGGTCCAGCGAGAATTTGACATCGGCGGCGGTCAGCGGTGAACCGTCGTGAAACGTCACGCCGGGACGCAGTTTGAACTCATAGGTTGTTGGATCTATCGCCGTCCAGCTTTCGGCCAGTTCAGGAACAACGTTCATATCGGAATCGCGGGTCACCAATCCGTCAAACATGTTGCGGATAATGGTTTCAGTTTCGCGGTTACGGTGATTGGCCGGGTCAAGCGTCAGCGCATCAAGCGTGAAGCCAACTCGCAATTCCTGGGCTTGCATGGCGGTGGGCAAAGCCAAGGCGCTCGCCAAGACTAGTGCCAGCAGTGTGGTCGATCGTTTCATGGTTATCCTCCTTTTTGGTCGTTGGGCAATTCGCCCGATTGCCGGTTGCCCCGGCCTCTTCTGTCCCGCTCCTGTTGAAGAGGGAGCGGATGTCTCCTTTGCTTCAACTCGACGGAACCTCGATTTCCATCAGCGGTGCATATTGCTGGGCGCCGAAGATGTCCGGATCACCCGGGCTGCCGCTGGGACGTTCACGCAAAATCGAAAACTTTATTGCATAAGCCGGATCAAAGGCTACGAAATCGGTGATCCGGTTTTGCGAGATTCCATAAAGTTTTGCGACTGTTTCACGAGTTAAGGCACCACTGTCGCACACAAGCTTGTACTCGTTTTCGGTTCGAAAGATCACATCAAAGGTGATTTTATCGACACCCGCATTCTTGCTGCGGATGGTCTTGGCAATTTCTACGAGTTTGCGCGTCATCCCTAGGGCTCCTTATACACCGATGTCGACGATGTGGGTCGGAAAAAGTTCCAGCCCGTCGGTGACAGCCATCGTGTGATTGATCGTCCACCGGCAAGCCGGGCTGGACCGCATGACTTCGTCAAAAGGAAATGACACGCCCCCGGCAGTGCCTTTCACATCTGGCAATCGCGCATAAAACAACTGCCGCGTAGCAGTCAGAGTCAGTTCCTCTGCTACCTCGACGCTGGGGGCGACACCTTGCACAACGATGCACAATTCGTGCGCCGGCGTGTCACGCAACGGCTCCATCGCGCCCATGATGCCGTCGCGGCCATAGACGGAGTAATACAGTTCGTACCCGTCTTCGCCAAAGCGCCGCCGGACCTCTGCGCGTGCCCATTCGATGACCTGATCGACATGGGAAATGGTGTGTGGGTCGCGGATACCTGCGATGCCGACAAAGCGTTCACCGATCTTGCCCGCGCCCTCTAGCTTGACGCGCATTTGTTTTGCGTGGACAAACTTTGGTCCGGTCACTCGGGTGGTTTTTTCGTCAAGCTGGTTATAGTTGCAGTTGGTCATATCAAGAAGCCCACCGGCAACGTATTCGTGAAATGGGTTGGAGCGTTCGTACATCGCATGACCGGCAACCGAGGCCACGGTACAGCGCTGATCGGGGTGCATGGCGGTTACGTCGATACCATCGGGTGAAATCGTTCCCATGACGGTTTCCTTGCCGCCATATGGCTCGGCGCAAAACGAGGCGCATTCAAGCAACTTGCCCAACATAAAGGCCTTGTCTTCAGGATAGCCATTGTGGATGGCCGCAGACGCGAAAATTGCGCTGTCAGAGCTGCGACCGCCGATGATCACCTCGGCGCCCCCCTCTAGAAGACGCAGGAACGGATGCACCCCGGCCATGGCCACAATTTGGTCCGTTTCGTCCAGCTCGGCTTCATTCAGCGGGTCGCGCCCATCAAGCCCCTCAATCTGATCGCCGCCAAGGATCTTCGCGCGGACAGTCTCCTTGTCCACCTCGGAATAGAAATAGCCAAGCTTGAACGGCGCCAGCCCGTGGCGCTCTGCGATTTCGCGGATCATGTCCACAAAAATATCGACGCGGCTATTGCTTCCGGTGTCGCCCGCACTGCCAATGATCATCGGCACACCCAGCTTGCGGGCCGCAAGCAGCATCTCCTCGAGATCGTGTTTCTGCCAGTTTTTCGGACTGGCCGAAGTGTCGGTGGCCAGTGGGACTGGGCCGACATCGTCCGAACCGGAATCAGCGGCGATATAGTCCGGCTTCGCTGCAACGCCAGCATGAAAACTGTCGACTTTGAGAGGCGCAAACCCTAGATGCCCATTCGGGCAGATCATTGTTACCGGTTTCATGGCAGCCTTTACAGAAAGTGACAGGCCCAGAGCGCTCCCGAGCATTTCAATTCCCAGCCTATGGGGCAGACAACTCGCTCACAACGAGTGAGAATTGCGCTTTTCGACCTCAATATCGCACAATGCGGAGATCTCGCACGCGTATGCGCGAGTTCAGCGCATCCCCAGTTTGCTCATCTGATGCCGCAACGCATGCCGCGTCAGGCCAAGCGCCGCAGCAGACTCAGCCTTGCGCCCACCATGCTGCAACAAAGTCTGTTCGATTAATCTGGACTGATATGCCTTTGTCGCTTCTTGAAACGACAACCCGGTGGGCAGCGTATCGCCTGGCGTTTCGTTGCGGTTATCGTTTTCAAGCTCCCGCATGATCCGTGGGGGGATATGGGTGATCCGGATCACATCATCAGTCTCCAGGACAAAAATGCGCTCCAGAAGATTTTCCAGTTCTCGTACGTTGCCCGGCCAATCGTGCGCGCGGAACACATTCTCGACGTCACCGTCGCAGCCCTTGATCGTCCGACTGTATTTTTTGTTGAACCGTGAGACGAAATACTCGGTCAACAACAGACAATCTTCGCCACGCTCCCGCAATGGAGGCAGATTAACCGCGACGACCTGCAACCGGTAGTACAGATCATCGCGAAATTGACCCTTTTTCACTTCCTGAAACAAGATTTGGTTAGTGGCGCAGATGTAACGAACGTCGACCTCGACATCGTTTACTGCGCCAATACGACGAAAACTTTTTCGGTCGAGCAAGCCCAGCAGTTTGGTCTGCGCCAAGTGGTTCAAGCCACGTATCTCGTCAAGAAACAGGGTTCCGCCATGAGCCGCGTCGATCAGGCCGTTCTTGCGGCTGAGTGCCCCGGCAAAAGAGCCCTTTTCCTGTCCAAAGAGTTCCTGATCGAATAGATCGGATGGGATCGAGGCGCAATTCACATCGACGAAGGGCTTTCGGGCGCGTTCGGATTGCTCATGCAGCTTCTGAGCGACCAAGGCCTTGCCCGTGCCCGTTTCACCGTAAATCAGAACGGCATTTGCCTTGCTTTGCGCGACGCGTTTGATCAGCTTCCGCAAATCCTGAATAGCGCGCGAATCGCCAACGAACTCGCGTGGGTCCATGCTTTTCTCCCAGCCGCAGCGAAAGACCAGGCGCGGGCTTTGTCAAGTCTGATGACTTGTGCACCGTTGCCTTGTCTCAAAGTTAAAGTGTGAATGTCTGCCACTTTTCTTTGCAGGGCGGGCCGTTTGAAAATATCAGCTCCCGCGTCCGGCAAAGATACACGACCGACGAGATGGTGAAACTTGCTTCGCTGCCGGCATGTAGACATAGGCGATGGTTGTCGTCACCGTGGCTCGACATCAGACGGAGGATATCACGCCGGTTGGCCGATTGCGTCAGGCCAGGCAGAGCATTGGTCAGGGAAGCCAGGCGGCCCACCGAACTGCGTTCTTTGGCGTCGCGCGGCCCCATTGCTGACAAAAGCGGGTGCGACAGGAAGTGGTTGGTGTGCACGAAACCGCCGCTGTCCTTTGCCTCAATATGCGCGTCAGGGCTCCCCAACTCGACCGAGGCAATGCTCCCGGTCGAATCCGCAATCGTCAGCGACCCCCCGCCGACGTGTGGGCAGGATCGTATGATCTCGACCGCTTCACTTACCGAACTCGCCTTCCATAACATCTCGGTCATCAAGAAATAGCGTAACCAGCCGACGCCGGGCTCGCGCCGGTCGACACGGGTGTCTACTACGGCAAGTCCATCGGAATTCATACCGCTGGAAAACGCCCCAGGACAACCCAAAGAGCCGACGAACAGGCAGCGTTTATTGCCCTGCGTTGGGTCTTGGTGCAAGAATACACGCTGAAGCCGATGGTGTTCGCCTGCATAGTCCCGATTTTTGGCCAGTACCGGGCCGTCGGAAGAATTGCTGAGCGCGATCGTGCTGCACCCGTCGGCCGGCGGGATATCGGGGCTCAAAAAGCTGAGGTGCAGAAAGGCAAAGAGGTCTAGCGCGGAAAACCCGAACCCTGTTGCGAGTCCTTCGATTTCTTCCAGATGGTTTTTGCCGTTCTGTTCGGTGAAACGCCACTGTTTATCCAGATACTGCTGCATGTGCGGCTCTGACAAGGTCGTGGCAGCCGCATGTAGCGGCCCACTGATCGCCTGCAAAACGCCACCGTGCAGCCCCGGTGCCGTCTTGGCCTGCAATCTTCCTCGCTCGCGCGCCGTGCCGTGAAGAAACACCAAATCGGTTTTAGCCATTTACAGGGACCCTCTCACAGCGATTTCAACTTGGACACGTTTGATCTTGCAGCTCTTTGGCGTGGCGCGCCAGTCTATTCACATCGTCCAAACGCCAGCCCCGCGCGCCTTGAAGTCTGCTTCTGGCAGGCTCCTCGGTCGATTGAGCGAACAACTGGTTCTACCGAGACCAGCTGTCGACCGGTGGCCGAAATGAATTTGGCTCAAAGAACCGTCCTCTAATGCCGGTTCGGAGAAATTTGCTGAAGTGCGGCGGGTTACTTGCTCCGTCTGCGAATAAAACCTCAGAATTTCGTGACTACTTCTGCTGGAAGTGCACCGGTCAGTTTTGTCCAGCTTCTTTTTAGTTCCAGCACCACGCAGCGAAAGACCGGACGGAAAATCGCATTTCAACGTGGCTTTCAACGACCGGTTCGGTGAAAGCCGCAGCGCTGCCGCAAATGCATCGCTACATATGCGAAGGCATTCTGCGTTAGCAATAACTGCGCTAGCAATCGGCGGCTGTGTCCCGCGTTGCGGTCATTTGGCCCAAGAACACGCTTCACGATGCACGAATGGCCGGTCTGGCGAAGCTGTGGCGCAGCATCAGATCGACCGACGAGCGGCAGCTATGGGCCGTTCATGTTGGTCGGGGCGAGGTCGTTTGACAGGATCGGTGCGATGCGGCTAACGGCAGCAAGGAGCCCGTTTTACCAGATGCTGCAAACGCAGCGTTTTGCACGAGCTACATACTGACGACAGAAAGGGTGGACCAATCCTGCCTTTCACGTGAGTGGAAATTACTGCAGCGCAGCTTTCGCATTCCGGACATTCGCAAACGGCGCTGCATTTTCCCCAACGGCGAAGCTCTGCTCCGATTCAGCGCACTATCACTTGGGCAATTTTTTCCAATTTGCAAACACACGGCTTAGGAGGGCCGCAAGTTGGGCCTGACTAGACGTGCCCGTCTTGCCAAATATGGCGCTAAGATGGGTTCGGCCTGTCTCCTTTCCAATACCGATTGCCATGCTGGCTTTGCCAAGACCCGCACCATCCACAAGTTCTGAGGCAAGCCGAGCTTCTGCTGGAGTCAATGCGAAGGCCATGCGCAAATAATCTGAATTGACGGACCCGGTGGGCAATACATCCTGCAACAAAAGAAGCCGCTTCCCACCAGAAAAGACGTCGCTAGCCAGGGAAGAGAGCGTGACACTTTGAGCGATCAACCATGGTGTCCCGTCGCGCCAGAGCGTAATCGGAAATCCGTTGGAGCTCGCACTTCGTGTGGTGATCTTCTTCAATTGTTGGTTGTTCACTGGTCCATTCGACACGATTTGCCCTCGGCAGATCCAGAGGTCGGGTCCAAAAAGCTGCGCTGCCGGGTCGTTGTGTCGAATGACATGACCCCGGTCATCCAGCAGAATTGCAGCGCAGCCGAGGTCCGAGAACGATTTCAGCCGCTCTGAGAGACGTGTCTCTTCCATCATCTCTGCCGAGGATACGAACCTCCGGACTGCGGGCATGAGCGCATCAAGCTTCCGGACATCTTGAACAGTGAAGGGCCCTTGTTCCTTGGTTCTGTAGAGCGGCAATGCCCAACGACGACTATGTGTTTCAAACCGGATTGCCGCCCACCAGGTCCGATTACCCGCAGTTGCGATTGACCGGTAGTAGGGCAGCGTGCTGCGTTCTTCTGTGTTGGTAATCTGGTGCTCAGTAACCGTCGGATGCTTGCTGATCGGAACTGAATATGGTCGCGATGTATGCGGATCGGGTGCTTCATCGACCCGATCCAGCCAGACGGCTGTGAAACGGGAGTGTGATCGAGACTCGAACTGTCGCCGTCGTCTGACGGATAGATCCTGATCAAATGGAAGAAGAACACAGCTACGGGCACCAACGGCTTCGGCAAGCACTTGAAGCGCGTCATCCCAAGCCGCAGCCCCCAAAGCCGCGTCTTGGCATGCGTCGAGCGCAGTGTCGACTTGAGGAGCACCCATCTAGTCTCTCCCAACCAAAAACAGTTGATCCTGGCAACCTACAGCCAAACTGCTAGCCCACGCAAATCGACCTCACCCGTTCGGGGGAAGTGCGAAACTTCAAACTACTTTATACTGCCGTCTGAACGCTTTGAGTACAGGAATACTGCAAAAGGAAATGACGATGAAAAGTAGTGTATGGACTAAGTTCGCGGTCGGCTTTCTGGCGGCGTTTTATCCGGTGGCCGCTCAGGCTGATGCCATCACAGCCGAGGACCTTCAGGTTGAGGCAGAAATCCCGAATAATGGTACGAACATGGCTTTTGGCCATAATGCCCTGTGGGTCGCCTCTGGTTTCTCTGTCTTGCGCATTGATCCGAGCGACAACTCCGTTCAGGAAGTGGCACTTAAGGGGGCGTCGCAAAAACAACGGCGTCTACTCATAGGTCCGAAGTCTGTGTGGATTGCGGATGTTGGCGCCAACACGCTCTTTCGGATCGATTCCAAGACCGGGGAGACGCTGCTCGCATTTCCGGCAGAAATGTCCTCCAGCAGCGGCAGCATTGCCGTAGGCGCAGACTCTGTTTGGGTAGTGACTGCCGAAAACTTTGAGAGAATGCTCTCCCGCTTCGATGCAATAACCGGAGCTGTTCAGGCACAGATTGATTTGCCGGAAATCGGCTTTGGGACAGCATTCGCAGGTGGGCACGTCTGGGTGAGTTCAGGCCGGAAGGACGAAATCTATAGGGTGGACCCTGACAACGACATGCTTGTTCAGACGATAGCGACGGGCAGCAGCCCGCGCTTGATGGTGGATGCTGCGGGATCGCTGTGGGTCCACACGATAGGAGACGGAGCCGTGCAAAGGATCGATAGTGAGACAGGCGAAATCGTTGCGACGATAGATGCTGATTTGCCGCTGGGAGCAGGCGAAATCGTCGCAAGAGAAAACGGTGTCAGTCTGTCGACGCCGTACCAATTGCAGTTTCTGAGTATTGACGCATCTACCAACTCGGTTGTCATGCGCGTGACTGGTCGTCAGGGCGCCGAGGACCATGCTGCAGGGGCGGGATCGCTCTGGTTGGGCGGATCGAAGATCCGGCGTGTAGTTCCGCCCCAATGACACGCGGTCGACTGTGATCGATGTGCCGCGAATTCAACGGCCTAACCGGACCGCCGCAGCGAAGAACGGAAATGCGCTGTAGCCGTCCGTTGGAGGTCCGCTTCCGGAGTTTGACCCAACTTGATCGCGATTGTAGCCAACTGCAGTAATCCGCCCGGGATGCTGGCGGGCTTAAAAAAATAATGGGAAGTTCGCGGTTGCAGCGAACGGCGGAAAAGTCCGCGATGCAGACCTCCGAGGACGGAAATGCTGCAGGGTGTATGAATGGCCGCTCTTGGTATGCCGCGCCGCGGTAAGGTCAATCTTGGTGAATGTCGGCAAAGGGCCGTCCGTGTCGCTCGACACAAGGGCGGGAAGCAGACCTTCGCTGCGAAAAGCAACGAGGCATGCCATTTTCGAGAAAGCCGAAGATGGTGTGACATCTCGACTGGCGACCAGAGGCGGAGCGGACTCGCTCCCGGAACCCAAGTGTACAGCAGAGCTTTGGAACTTTTGTGAGAGGAGCGATGGCCCCGGCCGCCAAACTAGGTGGGAGTGCCTAAAGCTGTTTAGCAGCCGGGGTGCCTCATCAGGGAGAGAGGTATTTTCATGTATGAAATTGCTTTTTATATCCATCAATATGGAACAGTGGGACGCGCGCCCTTCTCAATGCGGAGCTTAACGTCCTCGACGTTTAAAGCATCAGAGGAAGTTAAGGAGCCACGTAATGCGAGAGCTGGCGATACCTGTGAATGAATAAAAGTTTAGCTCATCCTCAAGCTCATCGATCTCGCTACTCGAAATGTTGGCCAATTCAGCGTGTAGAGTTTGCTCTACTAACCGAAGCCGAAAGGTTTTGCGGGCCGGACCCGATGTGTCTGGGACGTTCGGATGAAACTCATCCTGCCTGATGGCACTTGTTTTACTCATAACATCACCTTTATGCCCGTTTGGGCTCACTATTATTTAGAGTAGTTAACGCTTAGGGACCTGCCCTCAACCTTGTCTTTGTTCGGAAGCCTGGGGGGCTGATCTCAAATGAAACGGCTTCGAAACTGCCGCCGGAGCCTCGACACTTCACGGACACGCGACTGGCCCTTTGAGGGTTTCTCACGTGCGCTTTCTATATCGAGATGATTGAGCGGCTTCACATCCAGTGTGGATGCAGCGGGTACCCCGGCTATTCCGAGAACCTTGTCGACTGTCTGCCCCACCAGTCCGCCAGACAGTTTGGGATGCTTTGATAGGCGAGAAATCATGGGTGACTTCAGGATTTGTCTTCGCGGCGGTATCGGCGCAATCTCAAGCATTCCGAGCATCAGCGCGACAAGGAAGAACAATCCCAGCGTTATAATTGAACTATACAGCATAGCACTGCATGTCATCGAACAGGGCGGGCTCGTCAGTCCAGCTTGGTGACGAAACCATAGCGGTGGCCATGCGCTTTAGGCGATACCCTCGCTGGAACTTGATGGACTTCTGAAGGCCGACCGATGGTGCTGACGGCACCCAAAAGGCCGCCATAGCTTTGCGGCTTGAAACAAACATACGACACCTCACTTAGTAACAATACTTACTCAACACATATTGCTTATGGCATGTGATTCTGTCGAAATTTGGGCCTCATTATGCCAAGTGCCTCATTTTTAGTCATCCGCAATCCCAATGACCATTTTGCGGTCAGAGCGGCCCTTTGCTGCGAACAGCACGAAGGTCCGCAAAGGGCCGAGACCGAACGCCTATCGCAACCTATTCAAAAGCTCTCGCGTTGCGAAGCCAGTGACTGCTAGCCCTTGGGCTGCTTCGAAGCCCCTAATCGCGGCTTCTGTCTCCGCGCCGATGACGCCATCAACCGTGCCAACATCGTAACCGCGTGCGGTAAGGCCGCGCTGAATGGCCAGGCGGTCGCTTTTCGTTAATCCGTTCGCATCGGGTGGGAAACTGCCTTTGAGTGGGCCTGCACCGCCGAGACGGTCCGCCAGATGGCCAACGCCAATCGCGTAGAGATCCGAGTTATTGTAGGTCTTGAGCACGTCGAAGTTGCGCGTCACTGCGAATTTCACCCCGCTGCGCTGAGGCTGGATGATGCGACCCGATAGACCTCCCGTGCCCGCCTCTGACCCCCACGGCAGCCCGGTACGCCAGCTGTTTCGGGCCAGATAACTGGCCGATGAGGCCAGCGCGTCCGTTGGATCGTCTGCCCAGACGTCACGGCGGCCGTCATCATCGAAATCGACCGCATAGGCCTGGTAAGAGGTCGGGATGAACTGAGTGTGGCCCATGGCTCCTGCCCAGCTTCCGCGAAGCTGAGCCGGTGTCGTGTCCGCTCGTTCCAGAATGCGCAAGGCGGCAAGAAGCTGGCTTTCGTAGAAATCCCGACGCCGCCCGTCATAGGCTAGGGTAGCCGTCGCGGAGATGACGGGAATTTGCCCGCGTTTTTCGCCGAACTGGCTTTCCATGCCCCAAATCGCGGCGATGATAAGCGCTTCCACGCCATATCGTGCCTCAATGGACGCAAGCGTGTTCGCATAGCGCGCTATGGCTTGACGACCCTTGGTGAGGCGTTCGTCCGATGTCGCGATAGAAAGATATTCCTCTAACGTGCGCCGGGTCTGGATTTGTGTACGATCGCGCGTGATGACACCGGGGATGTATCCAGCGTCCGCGAAGGCCGCGTCGAGGGTATGCGCTGATATGCCGGCACCTGCTGCACGCGTTCGAAAGGACGCGCTCCAATTCGCAAACCCGGCATTTGCAATGGGCCTCAGATCAGAGGGCAGAGCACTGGCAGCTTGGGTCGTCTGCGCGTTGGCATTGCATCCAGCCAGACCAATTGCCCCAAGCGATGCGATGATAAACCGTCGGTTCAAATACATGACCCGATAAACGTTAGAGAGTGCGCGGCTGGGCCGCAACGCGGTGCCAGAGCTTTGAGCCAATTTTTGCTAGAGGCTGAGATCAAACGAATGTCCGGTGTTATGAAGCTGCAACGCAGCATTCGGTAACGTGGCAAATGTCTCTTATGGGCCGTTCCTCACAAACACCTGATAGCGGTAAAAGGGAGATGCTGCGTCGCAGCCGATAACCACGAAGAGCCCAAAGTGTCGATGGCTGCGGCGCTTACTCTGGCCTGCTTTCAGGAATGCAATTCGGGAACTCTGTCCAGCGTGCATGTCCCCAAGCGTCTTTCTATCCTGCA
>CAJQNG010000080.1 GCA_905479635.1 uncultured Boseongicola sp.
TCCAAGCTATTGTCTGCGAAGTCCATCGCCATCGCATCGCCCTGAACAAACATCGCTCCGGGAGCGACAACTTGCGCCAACGAAATCATTGCCGCTCAGAAATCTAGTCCGGTAACGTTAGCCCACGCGCTAAAAGCTCCACCGCAACCACACCATGCCGGTGCACAGATCAAGAACCTTTCTCTCTGGCCCCGCCACAACCGCATCCGAAAGCTTTTCCGCAACAACACGCGTAGCGACCTCGAACTCAGCGACATAGCCTTTGGCAATATCCGGATCGCTCCAGCCTTCGCGTTCCATTTCCTTCGAATTCACAGGTGTTGGTAATGTGCGCTCTAACTTGACGTTCGCATGTCTTCAGCCAGCTTCGAAACACAGTGCAACTACAAAAACCCGCCTTGGTAGGTTGGGCTTAAAGCCAACTTTTGCAGCAGCTCCAAATTTGTGAAAATCAAATCCCGGATCTAACAGCGGTCCAGATCGTGTGGCGGCTGCCTCGCTTGGCGCGACTGGCGCGAACCGTTCGTGCGTTAACGCCGAAACCGCTTTCGGACAGCCGTTTGGTAAAAGTCGGGTCGTGCGTGGCTGACCAAATGGCAAGAACACCGCCAGATGTCAGTGCCCGACGCGCCGATAGCAGCCCTGCCCGCCCGTACAGCGCGTCGTTGTCTGCACGCGTAAGGCCATCGGGGCCGTTGTCGACATCAAGCAGGATTGCATCGAACGCCCCGCGCGAGCCACTTATCTCGGCGCCGACATCGCCCGTTCTGATTTCCACGCGCGGGTCTCCAAGGCATTCCCCGAAAACTTCCGCCATATGCTGCGAGGCCCAGTCGATCAGATCGGGAACAATTTCTGAGACGATCAGACGTGCATCGGGCGGTGCGACCGACAGCGCGGCGCGCAGAGTGAAGCCCATTCCAAGTCCACCGATCAGCACGCATGGCGCTGCGTGACCGGCCAGAAGTTCCAACGCATACGTTGCAAGCGCTTCTTCCGACCCGCCAAGGCGGCTGTTCATTAACTCGTTGCCACCTTCAAGGCGGATCGAGAACTCATCGCCCCGGCGCAAAAGCCGTAGAGTGTCCCCTTGTGGAGCGGTTGCCGTCGCCAAGTGTATCCAAGGTTGCATTCTGAAGTCCAATCGCCGTCTCAGAATAGGGACGTATCCGATCGCGGGACGTATTTGAAGGACAAGGCGTTTCAAGCGCAAGCCGCTTTCCCTTGCCGCTGACCTCGACGACATTCAGCAATACCAAAGCCACGAAACTTCGGAAAAAGGCATCGGTCCGATCAAAGAGGTTTCCGATGCGTTTTAATCACCTATGTAGAAGTCTTCGGATGCACAAACCAATTTATACAACAATCGAGGCATCCCCTGAATGACCATCGCAAACAAACCACTTGCCATTGTAACCGGCGCGTCCTCTGGCATTGGTTTGCAAGCGACACGCGCCCTGATCGACAAGGGCTGGTATGTGATTATGGCTTGTCGAGATCTGGAAAAAGCGCAACAGGCAGCACGCAGTCTTGATCTGCCGGATCACGGCTTCGAGATCGCGCATCTGGACCTTGGATCGCTCGATAGCGTCCGCACCTTTCACACCGCATTCCACGCGAAAGACCAAGCGCTCGATGCGCTTGTCTGTAATGCCGCAACCTACCTGCGCAACTGAAAGGGCCACAGCGCTCACCGGAAGGCCTTGAGATCAGCGTTGCAAGCAATTACTTAAACCACTTTCTGCTGGCTAATCTGATGTTAGAGGACTTACAGAAATCTCCAGCGCCGCGGCTGGTGACACTCGGCACGGTGACGGCAAATTCCGAAGAGTTTGGTGGCAAAGTCCCAATCCCTGCGCTGGCGGATCTGGGGAATTTCCAAGGATCTCTGGATGGCTTCAAAGCACCAGTTTCGATGATTGACGGAAAGCCGTTCAAACCAGGCAAAGCCTAAAAGGACAGCAAGCTCTGCTGCATGATGATGAGCCGAGATCTGCACACGCGCCTTCACGACGCCACAGGTATCGTGTTCAGCATGCTGTATCCCGGATGCGCGGCCGACACGCCGCTGTTTCGCAATGCACCAGTACTTTTTCAGAGGATCTTTCCGTGGTTCCGAAAGAACATTACCAAAGGGTACGTGTCGCAGCCTTTGTCTGGAGACCGTGTCGCACAAGTTGTCGCCGACCCGGAGTTCGCGCAGTCAGGGGTTCATTGGAGCTGGGTCAACAGACAACAGGTTGATCGAAAGGCATTTGCCCAAGGCCTTTCCTCCGGAGCAACAGATAGCCTGCTTTCAAAGCAACTCCGGGAACTTAGCGCCGGTTTGGTCGAACTTTGATAATCTGCAAATTGATCTGCCGCTCAACGAATGCAAAACTTTGAGTAGCTGTTCTCGCCGCGAATTCTGACGGCACCCTTTGCTGTCTTTCACAACGTAACCCAGGCCGAATTTCTCTGGGAAGACCTCACACAGGCGTCAATAAATTCTACACCCCGCAATCCATCCAAAACCGTCGGATAGATGACATCAGGGTCCGGCGCTTTCCCATCGCGATGCGCCTCTATAGCATTTGCAGCTTCGCTGTAGATTGTCGCAAACCCTTCCAGATACCCTTCGGGATGACCGGGCGGTATACGGCTTACGCGACCTGCCGCGTCCCCGGCCCCAGCTCCATTGCGGGTGAGCAGGTGCTTGGCTTCGCCAAACGGCGTGTGCCAAAGATAGTTCGGGTCTTCCTGTGCCCATTCCAACCCGCCACTTTCGCCAAATATGCGAATACGCAGCGCGTTTTCTTTGCCGGGAGCGACCTGCGAACACCAGAGCATGCCCTTGGCGCCGCCATGAAACCGCAACATCACATGCGCGTTGTCGTCAACCAGACGTCCCGGCACAAAAGCATCGAGGTCTGCCGCCAGACTCTCTACTTCAAGACCGGTAATAAAGCGCGCAAGATTGTGGGCGTGGGTGCCAATATCACCGGTTGAGCCGCCGGCCCCGGACCTTGCCGGGTCGGTACGCCACTCGGCCTGTTTGAACGTCTCTTCCTTGGTCAGCCAATCCTGCGGATACTCCACCTGGACGACGCGCACCTTACCAATGATGTCATCCGCCACCATCTCACGTGCCTGACGCACCATCGGGTAGCCAGTGTAATTATGCGTCAGCACAAAAAGCGCCTCCGACTTCTCGGCGGCTTTCACCAGCTTCTTCGCATCAGCAAGCGTCGACGTCAGCGGCTTGTCACAGATCACGTGGATCCCACGCTTGAGAAATTCCCGTGCGGCCGGATAGTGCATGTGGTTCGGTGTCACAATCGCGACGGCCTCGATCCCGCTTTTCAGACGCGCTTCCCGGATCGCCATTTGCCTGAAGTCATCGTAAATACGCGGGAGGCCAAGCGCCTCACCCGAAGCGCGCGCCTTTTTCGGCGTCGATGACAACGCACCAGCGACAAGCTCGAACCGGTCATCGATGCGCGATGCAATGCGATGAACACCTCCAATGAACGCGTCGTTGCCGCCGCCAACCATTCCAAGTCTGATGCGTGCCATTTATGATAATCCCAGCATCTTGCGGTTCGCAATCTCGTCTGTTCCACCGCCAGCGAAATCGTCAAACGCGCGCTCTGTCACGCGGATGATGTGGTCTTTCACAAACTGAGCGCCTTCACGTGCACCGTCCTCGGGATGTTTCAGGCAGCACTCCCATTCGACGACGGCCCATCCGTCGAAATCCATCGCGGCCATTTTCGAGAAAATGGCTGCAAAATCAACCTGCCCATCTCCGAGCGAGCGAAACCGTCCGGCCCGATCAACCCATGGCTGATAGCCGGAATAGACACCCTGTCGCCCCGTCGGATTGAACTCGGCATCTTTGACGTGGAACATCTTGATTCGGTCCTTGTAGATGTCGATATTGTCCAGATAATCAAGGCATTGCAGCACGTAGTGAGACGGATCGTATAGCATATTGCAGCGCGCATGGTTATCGACACGCTCAAGAAACATCTCAAACGTTATTCCATCGTGCAGGTCTTCACCGGGATGGATTTCGTAGCAAATGTTCACATCATTGTCTTCGGCGTGGTCCAGAATTGGACGCCAGCGCTTGGCAAGTTCGTCAAACGCAGTTTCAACCAAACCCGCAGGTCGCTGCGGCCAAGGATACACATAAGGCCAAGCAAGCGCGCCGGAAAAGGTCACATGATCGTGGATGCCCAAATTCGCCGAGGCCGAGATTGCCTTGATAATCTGATCGACAGCCCATTCTTGCCGTGCCCTCGGATTGCCGTGCACCGACGGATCGGCAAAACCGTCGAACGCAGCATCATATGCCGGATGTACCGCGACAAGCTGACCTTGCAGGTGCGTCGACAGTTCCGTGACCTCGACGCCGTTCTCTACGGCCTCACCTTTGAAGGTGTCGCAGTAGTCCTTGCTTGTTGCGGCGCGGTCGAGATCGAACAGGCGCGCGTCCCAGCTAGGCACCTGCACACCCTTATAGCCGCAGTCGGCGGCCCATTTCGTAATGGAATCCCACGAATTGAACGGTGCTTCATCGCTTGCAAATTGCGCCAAAAACAGCGCGGGTCCTTTGATTGTCTTCATGGATTAGCCTCCCAATTAGGCACCGCATTTGGCGGCATATTCTCTTTCAGATAGACGTCGATGCGAATGCGCTCCTGCGCCATGTTGATCGGCATACGGTCACTGTTGGCGCGCATAATCCTCACCGCGCTGCGCACAAGGTGCCCCGAATCCTGACTAATGACAGCATCAAAAAGCCCGCAGCTCAGAGCATTTCGTGACAATGGCGTCAATTCATGCGCCACCACTACGGGGTTTTCCAACGCGGGTTCCGTTGCCAAAAACCGTAGGAGCCCCTCATTTCCCGCCGCCGACGAGTAAATACCGATGATATCGGAATTGTCCGACAACACGTCCGGCAAAAGTCGCTCGATCAATCCGGGATCGTCGCGCCCTTCAAGCGAGGCGAGTACCCGCAGATGCGGAAAGTCTCGGCCCATTACTTCGTCAAATCCCAGCCGACGCTCAAGGTGATCGCGCGCGAGCATAGACCCGGTCAGCACCAATACCTCGCCCCGTCTGGTGCCCAAGAACCGGCCGAGCAACTGCGCGGCTGTTCGCCCAGCCGCAACATTGTCCACCCCAATATAGTGATCTCGCTCCGAACTGGGGATATCCGCCACAAGAGACACAACCGTGACGCCATTCTTTTTGAGATGCGCAACGGAATCGCGGACCGACGGCGTTTCGGGGCCAAATATCGCGACACCATCGACGCGCGTGACATCAATCGCGTCAATCGCAACCGCAAGCGCCACAGGGTCAAACGCCGCAACGTGCACGAAAGATAACCGTGTCCGCTCGTGGCGCAGCCCTGCGTTCAGCTGCTCGATCTGCGTCTCCAACGACAATAGAAACTCGTTTTTATTTGACGGCAGAATGAAGACAAAATTGTAAACACGCCCACGCGCCAGATTGGCCGCAGCCGTGTCGCGCACATAGCCGAGATCAGCGATCGCTTGATTGACCTTCTGAACCGTAGCCTCGCGGACACCAGGGCGCGCGTTCAAAACCCGGTCAACGGTCGCAAGGCTTACCTCAGCGACACGGGCAATGTCGTTGATCGTCGGATTAAGCTGTGGGTCGTTTCCTTGCTTCATTGCGTCCTTTTGCGTCTCTAAATCGCTTTGGCCAATCCTTCAAAAAGCCGCGCTACGGCTTCGGCACCCGGGTCATTGTGACCTATCAAATTTTCCGTCGGAACATAGGTTGCGCGACCTGCCTTTGCGAGCCCCATTGACGCCGTCTCAATCGCGCCAGCACGGGCGGCTTTTGCGGCCGCATCCATCCCGTCTGGCAAAGCAAGCAAAGCGGGTTCAAGCGCGTCGATCATTGTACGATCACCTCGCGACGCCCCGCCAACTTGAGAAATTCGATCAAGACCCGCCAAAAGCGCCTTGGTCGTTGGCTTTCCACTGGCGCAAGCGTCACCGGTCGCGCCAAAGAAAATCGCCAGAATAACCCCCGAGGATCCCCCCATGGTCTGGCTCAACTCATTGCCGACTGCGCGAAACAGTTGCGTAAGGTCGGCAAGAGGCAAACGGTCCAACGATCCCTTCAAAGCCCGCGCCGCCGTTGCAAGCGTACTCCCGGTATCACCGTCTCCCGATTTCAAATCCAGCGCGTTCAGGTCCTCTTCAGCCGCGATCAGCAAATCGCAACACTGATTTAAGACACGTCGCGTTTCGGCGTTCGCCGAGGCGATCGGCTGGATCGGGCTTAAACCATCCGGCAAGGGACGCACCTGGACCGGCGATATGTCTTTCATTCCGGGCCACGCAGGCAAGTCAACCGGCCTGGCCAGCAAGGCGTGACTTTCAGCGTCAACCGGCAAAACAGACACCGAGAACCCATGCATATCAAGCGAGGTCATCATTGGGGCCGGACCAATAATATGTTTAATTTTCGACGCTTTATCAGAGTTGGCGAGCTCATGGGCAAGAATGCTCATTTCAAGCGGTGTCGTTGATCCAAGGTTGTTCAAAATAGCCACATGCGGGCCCGACCCGATCATCGGCTCCAGCTTTTCCAACACCAAATCCATTGCGTTGCGCGCGCCGGTGAATGCAACCTGCTGTACGCCCGCCTCGCCATGAATGCCAAGGCCCAGTTCGGCCATACCCGGCGCGATGCGATCTTCCTTCGCTGACCCCGGAACCGTGCAGGTATCCAGCGATTTACCAATGGATGCCATCGCCTTGATAGCGCTTTCGGCCGCATTGGTAACGGCGTCCAGATCCGCACCATCCTCTGCCATGGCTCCGGTGATTTTGTGCACAAAAAGCGTTCCTGCCACGCCACGCGGCTGCGGCAAGTCGGGAAGCGCTATGTCATCATCGACAACCACCATCGAAACGCGCAATCCAAAAGCGCGGGCGCGCTCTGCGGCAAGACCATAGTTCAAACGGTCGCCGGTATAGTTTTTCACAATCAGCAGACAGCCCGGCGATCCGGTCACGGCAAGAATGCCAGCCAGAACCGCATCAACCGAAGGCGAGGCAAAAACCTCGCCACATACCGCTGCGGTCAGCATTCCCTGCCCCACGAAGCCGGCGTGTGCCGGTTCGTGCCCGGACCCGCCGCCCGAGACAAGCGCAACCTTGGACTTGTCCCAATCCGCACGGCAAACGACTTTGATATGCGGATATCCGTCAAGCCGCGTCAGCGACCCACCGGATGTTTCAAGCAACCCGTCGAGTGCGTCCGTGACAAGGGCCTCTTTGGAATTGATGAACTGGTTCATGACAAGGTCTCCTCAGCGAATTCGATTGCCGTCAACGTCGAAACAAAGCGGGCTTCTTGGTGAAATTTTGATTTGCGTGCCGGGCCGGTAGTCTGTCGCCGGATCGGCAATGGTCGTTATGGCGTGTCCCCGTAAATTGAGGTGCAGCCGGTTATGATCGCCTAGATGCTCCACGCGTTGGATGTCTGCCTCCAGACCGTCGCCTTGCGCAATATGCTCTGGGCGCATCGCGATCTGGTGGGTGCCTGAAGGCACATTCCCGAAGACATCAGCTGGAAGAATATTGATCCGCGGCAGTCCAAGACGGCCCGCGACATAAAGCGAGTTCGGATTTTCATAGATCTCACGCGGCGAACCGAACTGTACCAGCTTGCCTTCGTTCAAAACACCAACGTGCGTGGCCATCGTCATCGCTTCGATCTGATCATGCGTCACGTATAAAAGCGTCGCACCAAGATTGGCCTGGATACGCTTCAATTCCACACGAAGATCGGTGCGCAGTTTTGCATCCAGCGAGCTAAGAGGTTCATCCATAAGGTAAATAGACGGCTCACGCACAAGAGCACGACCAATGGAAACGCGCTGCATTTCACCACCCGACAATGCCGTCGCCTTGTTGTCCAACTTATGTGTGATCTGCAAAACATCTGCGACTTCAGCCACTTTGCGTTCGATCTCGGCGGGAGGTGTTCTCAGGATCGGAGACTTTAGTGGAAACGCCAAATTATCTCTGACCGACAGGTGCGGATAAAGGGAATATTGCTGGAACACCATCGCGACGTCGCGCTGCGCTGGGGTTTCACTTGCGACGTTGCGACCCCCGATCCAAATCTCGCCACTGTCACCTTTTTCAAGGCCCGAGATCAAACGCAACGTCGTGGTTTTTCCGGCTCCTGTCGGTCCCAAAAGAACAACAAACGCGCCGTCTGGAATGGTCATCGAAATATCGTCGACACCAACATTCTCTCCGAACGACTTTGATAGATTTTTTAGAACAACTTCAGCCATTTACGAGCACCTCGTGGTTCAGATGCGAGCGTAAAGCTCGACCATTCGCCTCGTCAAAAAGGGTGATCTTTGGAGCCTCGAAACTGAGCCCGACCTTCTCGCCAACAGTTGCAACCTGCGTGCTGTCGATCCGCGCCTTTAACTCGCCGTTCGGCGTATCCAGAGTGATGATCTGAGTGGTCCCAAGATACTCTGATGCAAGCACTTCCCCCCGATAGTCCCCGGCGTCGGACAAAGCGACATGCTCGGGTCGCACACCAAACACCAACGGACCGGAGGCCCCTTGCATCTGGCGCGGAACACCCATTTTCAGGCCGTTGAGATCGACGCTCTCGGCACCTTCAGCGACAGAGCCGTCAAAGCGAAGAAAGTTCATCGAAGGCGAGCCAATGAAGTCGGCCACAAACATCGAGGCCGGCTTGTCATAGATCTGCTGTGGCGTACCGAATTGCTCGACCACCGCATTGTTCATCACGACTATCTTGTCACCCATCTGCATGGCTTCCAACTGGTCATGCGTGACGTAGACAGTCGTCGCATTCATGCGATCGTGCAGGGCGCGAAGTTCTTCGGACATGTGCTCGCGAAACTCTGCATCCAACGCGCCCAAAGGCTCGTCCATCATAAACGCCTTTGGCTCGCGAACAATGGCGCGTCCCAAGGCGACCCGCTGTCGATCACCGCCAGACAGACCTCCCACGGGCCGGTTCAGAATATCACGAATGCCAAGGATGCCAGCTACCTCTTCGACCTTGCTTTTGACATCCGCCCGCGCCATCCCTTGCGAGACCAGCGGATAGCTCAAATTCTTGCGGACATTCAGATGGGGGTAAAGCGCAAACATCTGAAAAACAAAGGCAATATCACGCTTCGAAGGAGGAAGCTGGCTGATCTCTTCACCATCAAGGTAGATCTCGCCAGACGTCGGCAATTCCAATCCGGCGATCATCCGCAAGGTCGTGGTTTTACCACAGCCCGACGGTCCAAGCAGCATGAAGAACTCGCCATCTTCGATGGTAAAGCTCGATTCCCTCACAGCTGTGAAATCGCCGAATTCCTTACGGATATTTTTGATGATAATTTGCGCCAAAAGGTCAGTCCTTGAAGTGCGAAACGATGATGAACATCACCGTCCCGACCAGCGTTGTGATGAATGAATAGGTGTAGGCCCAAAGCACGAATGGTTGCATCAACATGAACACCCCAAGCCCGATCAGGATCGTGGCAAGCATTTCCCAAGGTCCGCGCTTGAGGCGCATCAGGCCAGTGAAGAAATTGGTCATTTGCGAACAGCTCCGAACGTGATCCCGCGCAGCAGGTGTTTGCGCAGCAGGATGGTAAAGATCATGACGGGCAGCAGGAAGATCGTGGCGCCCGCCGCAACTGCAGGCCAATCTAGCCCGCCGACACCAATAATTGTCGGAATGAACGGCGGAGCTGTCTGCGCCGTGCCCGAGGTCAATAGGACCGCAAAGGCGTATTCATTCCAGGCAAAGATCAGGCAAAAAATCGCGGTTGAGGCGATACCCGTCGCGGCCTGTGGCAAGACGACTTTGTAGAACGCCTGGAACCGGGTGTAACCGTCGATCAAAGCGGCCTCTTCGTATTCCAGCGGAATTTCGTCGATAAACCCTTTTAACAACCAGACCGCCAGAGAGATATTTACGCCGGTATAAAGCAGGATCATTCCCAGATGCGTGTCGGACAAGCCCAGTTGGCGGTACATCAGAAAAATCGGGATCGCGACAGCAATGGGCGGCATCATCCTTGTACTGAGGATGAAAAACAAAAGGTCATCTGCAAAGGGTATCTTGAACCTTGAAAAAGCATAGGCCGACAGGGTGCCGAGGAAGATACTTAGAAACGTCGAGCCAAATCCAATGATGACCGAGTTCAAAAAGCGCTCCCCAAACTTCGAGGGGCCTGCGATGACCATGTCGTATTCGCGCACGATCTCTTCATACCAGGTCTGCGGAGGGTTTGCGTCCAGAAACTCAGGCGTCTGCCGGGTACGCGTCGTGAACAGGTTCACATAGCCCTCAAGTGTCGGCTCGAATAACACTTTGGGAGGATAGCTGATCGCATCTGAGGGCGATTTGAAACCCGTCAGCATGATCCATGCCAGCGGCACCATGGTGACCAAAGCGTAGACGATAACCAAGGTCCCTGCGAACCACTTGGCGCGGTTTGACGGCTCGGTGACAGAGAAACTGCTCATCGTTCTTTCACCTTGTTCAGCGCTTTAACGTAAATCGAGGCAAGCCCGAAAACCGTGACGAACAGAATGATCGCATAGGCCGACGCATAGCCGGTGCGCCATTTCTCGAACGCTTCACGTTTGAGATTGATCGAGGTCAATTCGGTCGTGGAACCAGGTCCGCCGCCGGTCAATTGCACTACCAGGTCGAACATCTTAAAGTTCTCGATGCCTCGAAACAGGACCGCCAGCATCAAGAACGGCAAGACCATCGGCACAGTGATCGTAAAGAACTGTCGCAACTTCGACGCCCGGTCCACTTCGGCGGCTTCATAAATGTAATCTGGTATCGACCTAAGCCCCGCAAGACAGATGAGCATTACAAACGGCGTCCACATCCATGTGTCGACAATAACAATTGACCACGGCGCAAGGTTCACCTGCCCCAGCATCTCGAAACTCGACGGATCCTTGCCCGTGAAAAAGCCGATCACATAGTTGAACAAGCCGATTTGTGGCTGATAGAGGAATTTCCAGAAATTCCCGACAACGGCCGGCGACAGCATCATCGGCAGCACGATGATCGTCGTCCAAAGATCGTTGCCTTTGAATTTCTTATTGATCAGATAGGCCAGCGTAAAACCGATCACGACCTGAAAGAAGATCGTCCAGAATAGGAAATGCGCCGTAGCCTGCATATTCAGCCAGATGTCGCTATCCGTCAAAATCCGCTGGTAATTCCGCAGGCCGATCCACTCGACCTCACGATTTCGGTTGGCTTTGAAATCTGTGAAGCTCAGTCGGATGGTCCACATCAGTGGAAAAATGTTGATCGCCAAAAGCAGGAAGATCGTTGGGCCGACGAAAATCCACGCGATGGCACGATCGCTCAGACCTCTGATTTTGCGTGCAACGCTTGGAGGCGTGACGGCTGCGGCACGAGCTGCTGGAGTCTCAGACATGAGCGGTGATCCGGGCAATAAGTGAGGGGTTGGTTGGACCCGCACGCAAAGTGCGGGGCCAACCAAAAGTTTTGAAGGCCCCCAAGTGTCAGGGGCGCTTCATCGAGGCCTTAAAGCTTGCCTTCGTCTTCGAAGACTTCGGTCCAATCCGCGACCAACTTATCAAGCGCTTCCTGTGCGGTGCCCTGATCGGCGACCACATAGTCATGGAGACGCTTTTGCATCGCGAGAAGAAGTTCCGCGTAAACTGGCTCCTGCCAGAAATCCTGCACTGATCCCATGGCTTCAAGGAAATCGCCCGCAAATGGCGCGCTGTCCACGAAACCCGGATCGTTCAGCACCGAATTATGGGCCGAATATCCACCAAGGGACCACCACTTTGCCTGAACATCAGGGTCGGCAAACCACTTGATATACTCAAGCGCAGCATCCTGCTTGTCTGAATAAGCAACGACCGAAATGCCCTGCCCGCCCAGTGTAGACCCAGCTTGGTTCTGTGGTGGGTTGACGAAGAAGTCGATCTTTTCTCCGCCTGTGTTGGGATCAGCATAAAGGCCCGGGAAGAATGCAAACCAGTTCATCGCCATGGCGACCTGACCCGATTTGAACGCGTCCAGAGATTCGCCCATGTAAGAGTTGGTGTATCCCGGTGGTGTCGCAGTTTCATAGAATTCTTTATAGAATTCCAGCGCCTCGACAGCTTCAGGCGAATTCACCGCGCCCTCCATGTCATAGGACCCCGGTGTATTCTCATACTTAAAGCCCCAGGGATACAGGGCCGATGTGACACCCATCGTGATGCCTTCAGACCCGCGCTCGGTAAAGATCGACGCACCGTAAACGGTTTTGCCATCAATTTCGCGTTCCTGGAAGAACTGAGCGATTTCCAGCAATTCTTTCTGTGATTTTGGCTCTGCCAAATCACGGCCCGTTTCAGCTTTGAACGCCGCTTTGATGTCGTCGCGTCCGAACCAGTCCTTACGATAGAACCAACCATTTGCGTCGCCCATGGCAGGCAGAGCGTAATAGTTTGGCGTGCCTTTTGGCCATGTCGAATAGGCGTAGACGGTCGCATCGGCAAAGTCAGACATCGAGATGCCCTCTTTGTCGAAGAATTCGTTCAGCTTGACGTAGTGACCGTTCTCAGCGCCGCCCCCAATCCACTGGCTGTCGCCGATCAACAGGTCGCAAAGCTTACCGCCGGAGTTCAGCTCGTTCAGCATGCGGTCCGCGAAGTTTGGCCATGGGATGAACTCAAAGCTCATGTTGTGGCCGGACTGGCTTTCGAACTCTTTCGAAAGCTCAACAAGCGCGTTTGCGGGGTCCCAAGCGGCCCAGCAAAGTGTCAGGTCTTCGGCCTGAGCCGTGCTTGCTAAGGATGCAGCGGCGATACTCAGGGCACTGACGGATGCCAGTTTGATGGTCTTCATAGATTTTCCTCCCAAGGTGTCATCGGCTGTCATTTCTTGCACGCCGAATCATCGTTTCGTAGTTCGATGCTATTTGAGGTGCGCACCTCAAGTCTACAATTTTTTGAGGTGCGCACCTCAAAGTGGATCAAGATTTCACGTAAACACCTGATTGTTATGATTAGTTTTTTCACTCTACAAAAACACGCAGATAAACGCGGCTCTTCAGCGGTGTTTTCACAGGTCGACGTGTCGAAACTTTATACGCGTAGAGACGCATAAAGCGCTGATGCCAAGGCAGCTATCGAATGGGTGCGACAAGACGAATGCGAACCAGTCCCTGCCCGCTGTGCCGCAACGCTTTGCGATCCCGCGCGCCCTACTGACACGGCAGCAACGGGTCTCTGTCGCAAACATCGGCTTGCTGTCTTAAAATCACACCAGAGGCACAGCCAAACCTTCGATGTCAAAACCTTGCATATGGTCAGTCGCAAATGCCAATCCCGCTTTTTCACCGGGCCTGTACGACGTACTACCGTTCACACGCACCGTTATCTGCCCGGCTTCTCCGCATGACATGATCACGTAAGTATCGGCGCCAAGATATTCGAGAACATCAACCTTCCCCTGAATTTGCCCCGATCCCGTCTCGACCAGTTCAATGTGCTCGGGCCTCACGCCAAGGGACACGGCTTCTTTCGGCAACGGCACTTCAGGGGCCGCACCAACCGAGAAAACATTCATTCGAGGAGACCCTATAAACTGCGCCACAAACAGGTTCGCAGGCCATTCGTAAAGTTCGCGCGGGCAACCAACCTGAGCAATTTTATCGAATTCCAGGACAACAATCCGGTCTGCCAAAGTCATGGCCTCAACCTGATCGAGGCAGGGCACCGCATCTTCTACGCCCGGACCAGCGATCTGGCGCAGAAACTTCAGGCCGCCCGCCGTGATCTCGTTCTCGAGGCAGCGCTGGCGAAACTCGACAAGTTCGACCTGATCATCCTCGACGACATCACATATGCCCACAAGGATCAGGCCGAAACCGGCGTCCTCTTCGAACTGATCGCCCGGCGTTACG
>CAJQNG010000081.1 GCA_905479635.1 uncultured Boseongicola sp.
AACCGACGAGGGCCGTATCATTGGTGAGAAACGCACGCATCAAGCTGCAATCGTCGATCAATGGAGCTATCCGCTCCTAACCGATCTGATGACGCGTATTTCGCGATTGTGCGCCTGCCCCCTGAACACGCAGAGACATCCAAGCTGATCCGTTATGAAGGCGAGCAATTGTTTGACGTGCATTATGATGGTTACGACGAACACGGCGCAACACGCGAAGACTTCAACAAAGGCGGCCAGAGACTGTTCACAACTCTCTGTTATCTCAATGATATTGAGGACGAAGGACAAACGGCATTTCCAAACCTGAAGATTGCAGTACGCCCTAAATTGGGGCGGGTTCTGGTGTTTGCGAATAATCTTCTGGGATCAAACGAGGTGCATCCGGATAGCGCCCACGTCGGGTTTGGCCCAAGTGACGGACTGAAATGGGTTCTGACAGTGTGGTGGCGTGAACACCATTTCCATATTCCGCGCAGCTACCCCCCTGCAGATGGCGAGTTTGTAGTATACTAAACTGCAGCTTCGGGTTCCGGGGCTGCCGTTGCAATAGGAATGTTAGATGAACTACCTTAAACCAGCAGCCGTCGCCGTCGCGACGATATCGATGTCGACTGCCCCGCTTCATGCTGGTGGTGCCGCTGAGCCGTTGATGGAGCCTGAGGTAATCGTCGCGGAAGCCGCCGCCGCGACGTCGGGTGGCTTTGTTGTTCCGTTGATTTTGCTGGTTATTCTTGCCGCAGCGGCAAGTTCGTCCGGGGGCGGCACACCGCGCGAGTGATCGAAAGCCCGCCTTTTATTCGTACATTTCAGCCAGATCGACGCTTGAAGCGACACCGATTTTATCACGGTGTCGGGTCAGGAAATCGTCTGCTGCTGAACGCCCCGCATCGCGCAACTCAAAAATTATGCCGGGTACAGGGATTGTTTTGGACGCCACGCTTAGCTCTGCCATCAACGCGTCATCTGCAATCATATGGACCAGAACCCGCTTCATTGCGCCTTCGCCGACCGAGCCTTTGGTGATCAGGCGTTGCACGAAGTTTATCGCGCGCAGTTCGCGCAAAAGCGAAGAGTTAAAACTGATCTCGTTGATCCGGTTTGCGATATCGCGCGGCTCTTTCGGGATGCCGGGGCGCTCAAGCGGGTTGATATTGACGACAATGATATCGCCGGGAAGGTCTTTTTCGAACAACGGAAAGAGAGCCGGATTGCCGGTGTATCCGCCATCCCAATAGGCGTTTCCGTCTATTTCCACCGCCTGAAACACGGTAGGAAGACAAGATGATGCAAGGATGGCTTTGGTGGTGATCTCTTCGCCGGAGAATATCTTCACTTTGCCGGTTTCGACATTCGTGGCGCAGACGAAAAAGGCCGGACCTTCGTCGGCGCAAATCGCGTCGTATTTGAACCGTGAAGCAATGTCTTCTAGAGGGTTCCGGTAAAACGGGCCGGAAAGGTAGGGCGAAAAGACCCGCCTCGCCGCATCAGCCATATTGAAAGGCATCGAGTATTCAAGGGCTTGGCTGATCGCCCCTGCCGAAGGCCCGATCCCTGCCATCCAACCCGCGAGCCGCATTTCGCCAAGCGAGCCGATACGGCCCCAAAGCCAGTCGAGGTTTTCGCGTGCGCCTTCGCGGCCTCCCGTAAGCATTCCTGCCTTCAACGCCGCCCCGTTCAGGGCTCCGGCCGAGGTGCCGGACATGCCTGCGATCTCAATCTCGTCGTCTTCCAAAAGACGATCAAGCACGCCCCAGGTAAACGCGCCATGCGCTCCGCCTCCCTGAAGGGCGAGATTGACTTTTTTTGTCAAGGGGCGCGCTTATTGTGAGGTCCAACCGCCGTCGGCGGCGATGGTGGTTCCGGTGATTTGCGAGGCGGCGTCCGAGCACAGGAACGTAACAATCCCGGCAAGCTGTTCCACGGTGACAAATTCTTTCGAGGGCTGTTTGGCAAGGATTACCTTCTCGATCGCCTCATCCTCCGAGATCCCGTATTCCTTCGCCGTTGCGGGAATTTGCTTTTCGACCATCGCCGTCAGAACGTAGCCGGGGCAAATGGCGTTTGCTGTTATAGGTTCTTTCGCGGTCTCGAGGGCGACGACTTTGGTCATGCCTACAACGCCGTGCTTTGCCGTGACGTAGGCAGACTTGAACGGGCTCGCGCGCAGGCCGTGCGCGGAGGCGATGTTGATCACCCGGCCCCAGCCAGCATCGCGCATCACCGGAAGCGCGGCAGCGGTGGTGTGGAAGGCCGACGACATATTGATCGCGATGATTGCATCCCACTTTTCAATCGGGAAATCCTGCACCGGGGCGACGTGCTGGATGCCGGCGTTGTTGATAAGGATATCGCAGGTGCCAGCCTTTTCGATCAGCGCGCGGCAATCACCGGATTTCGACATGTCGGCTCTTATATAGCGGGCGGTCACGCCAAACTCTGACGCGATGTCTGCTGCAAGTTTGTGGTCGTCTTCACCGTCCGTGTAAGAGTTCAGAACGACGTTCACGCCGATCTTCGCCAATTCCCGGGCCACACCAAGGCCGATGCCTGAGTTGGAACCGGTGATAACGGCGGTTTTTCCTTTGAGGGACATGATCGCGGCTCCTTTAGTTCGCAAGTGCGGCATTGTTGTTGCGGCGCAGCATAGGGACGTCAGGCGCGAGACACCACTTAGAAATCGCGGTTGGAATAGGCGTCCAAAGCACGAGCGCGACCTGCCTCCAGCGAGACGACTGGTTCAGGGTAGCGGGTTTGAGGCGAAAGACCCCAGCTTTGCGGAATTGCGTCGAAGTATGAGAGCGCGGATTGAGACGGCTCTACTTTGCCCTCGGCGATCCATGCTTTGTCGTACACACGATCTTCATCGAATTTGTCGAGCTGCGTTACCGGATTGAAGATGCGAAAATAGGGCGCCGCGTCCGGGCCGCAACCGGCAGTCCACTGCCAGCCCATTGCGTTTGAGGCCGGATCCCAGTCGGTCAGGCAGTGTTCAAACCAGTGTTGTCCAATTCGCCAATGGGACATGAGGTGTTTGGTCAGGTAACTTGCGACGATCATCCGTGCGCGGTTGTGCATCCGCCCCGTCACATACATTTCGCGCATGGCGGCATCAACAAAGCGGATACCAGTGCGGCCTTGCTTCCAGGCCTTCACGTTATCGTGGTCCTCGTCTTCATTCCACGGAAATACATCCCAGCCCTCGCGCCAGTTGTCGCGGACAATGTGCGGGGTGTGCCAGATCAGGTGATAGGCAAACTCGCGCCAGACGACTTCTTTGACGAAATGTTCTGCACCGTTTTTGCCCTCGTCCATCGCTCGATGGCCTGCATGCCAAAGGACGCGCGGGCTAATCTCGCCCCATGCGAGGTTCTCGCTAAGGCCGGATGTAGCGTCCTCACCAGGGAAGTCGCGGCGGGCTTTGTAGGCGTCGATCTTTTCATCGGTGAAGAGGTGAAGGCGTGCAAGGGCGACGTCTTCCCCAAGGCTAAGATGTTGGCGCGTGATTGCGGCGCCGCGGTTCATGGCGCCGGCCAAGTTCCATTTGGCAGGCGTTTCTGAGCCGGGCCAACTGGCCGGTGCAGGGATTGCCTTAGGCGATTGAAGGGGCTCGGGGACATGGGTGTCCTTGACGGCGCGCCAGAACGGCGAATAGACCTTGTAGTAGCCGCCAGTTTTGGTTTCGACGCTCCAAGGCTCGAAGAGTAGATGGGCAGAGACGCTTGACGCATCAAACCCGTCTTCGCTGAGGGCGGCTTTCACCTCTTTGTCGCGGGCGATTTGCTCAGGGTCATAGGCCCTGCCCCAGCGGATGTTGGCAGCACCTGTTTCCGCCATAACATCGCGTAAAACGTCGAGGGCCTTACCGCGCCGGAAGATCAGTTTGGAACCGAGGCCTTCCAGCGTCTCGCCAAATGCTTCGGCCCCAAGGCCAAACCGCCAAAGCGGACAGGCACCATAAGTTTCAAAAACCTCGTCGAGAATGAACACCGGAATAACCGGGCGGCCCATGTCGAGGCATGCCTGCAGAACCGGATTGTCGTGCAAGCGCAATTCGCGCCGCACCCACCAGATGACGGGAGATTTGTCTACCATTTTATCCTCGATCAAATCACAAGACGTGATCTAGCGCCGATATCAGGCGGTTAAGTTCACCGTCGGATGTGTAATGCGTGAACGACAAACGCAACAGGCCATGAGCAGGGTCGATACCCATCGCTTTCAGCGGGCGAGGAGAATAAAAATCTCCCCCACCTGCATTAATGTTGTGAGTGGCAAGATCGTTGGCGATGTCCTCACCGGGACGGTTTGCCAGAACGCCGACCGTGGGCGCGCGTTTGGTGGCATCGTTAGGACCAATCAGGCGTAGCGAGTTCTTCGTCGACAAGAAATCGAGCAGTTTTTCGAGGAGCTTGATCTCGCGGGCGCGCATTGCATCGTGAACCGCTGCGGCGCGTGCTGCGGCTTTCACCTGTGGCCCGGCCATTTCGGCGTAAAGCGTGTCGATGTAATCGGCCATACCAGCGCAGGCGGCAACTTGGGCGTGATCGTCGCCCGCCGGTGTGAAGCGTTTGTAAAGCGCGCCACCATTGAAGTCGTGGCCCTGATTGGGGAGCGCTTCGCCCAATGCGCGGCGCACCACCATAATCCCCTGATGGGGCCCATAGGTTTTATAGGCCGAGAACATATAGATATCAGGGCCAAGCTCGGCGACGTTTGGAAAGCCGTGCGGCGCATAGCTGACGCCATCGACGCAAACGGCAACGCCTTCACTTTTCGCCTGACGGGTTATTTCAGCGACATCGTTGATCTCTCCGATGACATTTGAGCAATGCGGGAAGCACAAAAGCCGCGCACCCTTCAAAAGTGGCGCCAGTCTATCGCGATCCAGATGGCCGGTCTCCGGATCAACCTTCCACTCGCGTACCTCGAAGCCGGCTTGCGCAAGGCGACGCCATGCGCCGGTGTTGGCCTCGTGGTCCTGATTGGTCACGATGATCGCATCGCCGGGTTCCAGCCACTCGCGAAAGGCCTGTGCCAAAACATAAACGTTTTGCGTGGTCGATGGGCCAAAGCTAAGTTCGTCATCTTCGACACCCAGCATGCCTGCAAGCCGGGTTCGGGCTTCATCCATTTCTTCGCCGCCGACGCGACTTGCGGGAAACGCCCAATAAGGTTGGACCTTTCGCTCGCGGTAAAACCGCTCGAGGCGCTCGGTTACGAAACGACACGGATAAGAGCCGCCTGCGCTTTCAAAGAACGCCTGATCACTCAGCGAGGGCTCTTGAAATGCAGGAAAGTGGGAGCGGACGACATCGATATTCAGATCTTGCACGGTCTTAGCCTTTGAAAACGAAATGCCGAGACACAATGGCTGGGGTGCTTCTTGAACGCAATGGAGCGATCGTATCCCGGCTACGTGACAGCCGCCTGTATCCTTCGAACAGGCCCTGACGGGCCGTGAGGATGTTGACAAAGTGGGGAGCCCGTTAGGGCAATATATTTAGAATCATGCTCAACCGGGCGATTTCAGACCGCTGCGGCCATGAGTTCTCCGGCCGCTTTACCGTTTGCTATCTTGGCCGCTAGCCGTTCCTGAGCCGGCGTCACATAATCATCCATGATCGTGCGGATCGCTTTAATTTCTTTTTCGGTGCCAGATGCAAGCCGCAACGGCTTTTCGC
>CAJQNG010000082.1 GCA_905479635.1 uncultured Boseongicola sp.
TAATGTGAATGCTCTTCACATCACACATATCGGTGAGCATCCGCCCGGGTTCAAGAGAGTATGTGAATGTTTTTTACATTAAGTTGATATACTGCATAAAACCAGATACTTGCGAGTTAAAATTTTGCGTAGTTCCTGCGGGTGGATCGGCAATACTTGGTATCGAGTGCCTGCGGCAGCACAGACAAAATCGAATTTAAGCAGTGCTGAGTCGAAAACCGCCTTGGGCGTGCTCAGGTGGCCGACCGGAGCGACGCCACCAATCGCAAACCCGGTTTGAGTGCCCACAAACGTTGCATCGGCACGACCCAGTCGTTCACCCGCGGCGACGGCGGCTTTGCTTGGGTCGACGCGGTTCCCCGCGGCTGGAATGAACAAAATAACTTGACCCGGGACCTCACTGCGAAAAATGATCGACTTTGTAATTTGATTGATCTCGCAGTTCGCCTCTCATGGGGCTGCGGCGGCGCTCCGGGTTTCATTCGGCATGTTCAGGATCGCGGCCTCCAATGCGGCTGCGACACGTTTTACACTCCTGCTCATAGCATGCTCGTTCGGTGCGATGTTCGAGTGGGAAAAGCTGTTTCCGCCGTGTTTCGGAAATTGCGAACTATGTAGATCAAAATACACTGACGTTGCGAGCCTTGACCGCAACGCGGGCGCGGGCTTTGGTCGGCGCATGACACTCGCACAGCATATAACCCGTCTGCCCATTCCTCATGATCGCGAACGGGCACAGGATGCGTTGGTTGGTCTTGGGCTATCCAAGGGGCCGCTGGTCGACTTGATTTCTGGGGCGGCCGGGTCATCGCCATATTTGGCTGATTTGATTCGTCGCGAGGGTGCGTGGCTCGTTGATGCGGTTCAAAAGGCGCCTAAAACTGTGCGTTCTGAGCTTATGGTGGCAACTCACAGTGCCCAAGACAGCAGCCTTGCGGTCGAATTACGTCGTCTGAAACGGCGTGTTGCCCTTTATACCGCGCTTGCTGATCTTGGCGGCATCTGGACGCTTGAGGATGTCACTGGCCTGTTAACTGATTTTGCAGCGGAGGCGACGGATCGTGCGTTGAAGGCGGCTGTGACGACGGAAATTCGCCGTGGCAAACTGCCTGGACAGTCAGAAGACGATATTGCGACGGCTGGCGGTCTGTCGGTCTTAGCGATGGGTAAAATGGGTGCAGGAGAGCTCAACTATAGCTCTGACATTGACCTGATCTGCCTCTATGACGAAACCCGCTTTGATCCTGATGACTACGCCGAAGCGCGCGCCAGTTTTGTGCGGGCGGTGCGCCGGATGACACAAACCCTGAGCGAGCGCACGGCAGAAGGATACGTGTTTCGCACCGACCTTAGGTTACGCCCGGATGCTTCTGTCACCCCCGTTGCCATCTCAATGGAAGCGGCCGAGCGGTATTACGAAGCCCTTGGGCGCACGTGGGAGCGGGCTGCCTATATCAAAGCTCACCCTGCAGCGGGGGACATCGCCGCGGGCTCGCGGTTCCTAAAGGCCCTTCGTCCGTTCGTATGGCGGCGTCATCTTGATTTTGCGGCCATTCAGGACGCTCATGACATGCGATTGCGCATTCGCGATCACAAGGGGCTTCATAAGTCCGCCTCGCATCTCGGTCATGATCTGAAACTCGGGCAAGGCGGTATTCGGGAGATCGAATTTTTCACCCAGACACGCCAGCTTATCGCGGGTGGCCGCGATCCGGAACTACGGGTTCGTGGGACGGTCGAGGGGCTTGCCGTCTTGGCGGCTAAAAACTGGATCGGATCGGACGACGCCAAGCAACTCACAACCGATTATCGGGCGTTGCGCGAGGCCGAGCACCGCGTGCAGATGATCGCCGATCAACAGACCCACTGCCTGCCAACAACCGCAGACGATTTCCAACGGCTTGCTTGTCTTGCGGGGCAGGACAGCCAGGAGTATGCGAAATTCTTGGAAGATATGTTCGCGCGGGTGCATCATCTGACGGAGGGATTCTTTGCGCCAGACAAACAGCCGCGAGCTTCGCAGACCGATGCTAAACGTGTTGCTTTCAATGCGGAGATTACGGCGCGTTGGCCTGGGTATCCTGCCCTGAGATCTAAGCGGGCCGTCGAGATGTTTAAGCGTATGGAGCCGGTGCTTTTAGAGCGACTTGCGGCAACCGCACGGCCAGACGAAGCGTTGGTGCATTTCGACGGGTTCTTGTCGGGCTTGCCGTCTGGTGTGCAGTTGTTTGCTTTATTCGAGGCCAACCCGCAGCTTCTCGATCTGGTGGTGGATATTGTCGATACAGCGCCCGGGCTTGGACAGTATCTCGCGCGGAATTCTGTCGTTTTTGATGCAGTTATCGGCGGCGGGTTCTTTTCGGACTGGCCGGGAGCTGATGGGCTGGTAGCGGCATTGGAGCGAGAACTTCTCGAACTTGGAGACTATGAGGCGCGGCTTGATCGCGCGCGGGTTTGGGCGCGGGAATGGCATTTTCGGATCGGGGTGCATCATTTGCGCGGGGTCATTGATGCACAGACCGCAGGCCAGCAATACGCTGATTTGGCGACGGCCGCGGTACGCGCTTTGTGGCCCTATGTCGTCGATGGTTTCGCCAAAAAACACGGTACACAACCGGGTCGTGGTGCCGTCGTGATCGCCATGGGTTCGCTTGGGGGCGAGCGTCTTAACGCAGCATCAGATTTGGATCTGATTGTGGTCTATGATGCCGATGGCGTCGAGACCTCCGAAGGTCGCCGCCCCTTGGCTACGCGGGCCTATTATGCCCGACTGACCCAAGCTCTTGTGACGGCGATTTCTGCGCCCACCGCTGAGGGCCGTCTCTATGAAGTCGACATGCGGCTGCGACCTTCGGGTCGTCAGGGGCCGGTAGCAACCGGGTTTGCGGCGTTCCAAGCCTATCAAGAGACCGAAGCCTGGACATGGGAGCATCTGGCATTGACCCGCGCACGTGTGATTGTGGGGAATACTGCATTGGGTCAGGAAATCACTGATTTTCGTGCGCGCCTTTTGGCCGCGCCGCGGGATCGAGCCACCATCCTTTCTGATGTCGCCGCGATGCGGGCGCGACTTGCCATTGCCAAGCCGGGTGGCGCGGCGCTTGATATCAAAACAGGACCGGGGCGGCTTCAAGACATCGAGCTTTTTGCCCAAGCCGGAGCGCTGTTGGCGGGGACCGGGATGCGGTCGCTGAGCGATCAATTGCGCGCTGCGATTGATGTCTTCGCCTTGACAAGCATCGAGGCAAAAACGCTTCTGGATGCCGCACAGCTTTATTGGCAAGTTCAGTCGGCGGCGCGTTTGATCTCGAAGGACCCACTGACCACAGACGCCACCGGAGCAGGCGCAGGCGCGTTTTTGCTGCGCGATATTGGGATGGACAGTGTGGCGGCCTTAAGCCGGGAAATTGCAAAAACCGCCGATCAGATTGCGGCGGTTATTGACAAGGCTGTCGGTCCACCCACTTCTGAAGCGTGACTGACCGACCCGGACTGCCTACGAGGTGCCGCTATGCCAAGACAAGACGACCCAGCCGACCCGCGCGGCCTGATCTACGAGAGCTACCGCATCGAGGGGATCGGAGAGCCCGAGTGCCGCTCGATCTTTCTCGATTGGGCAATCGGTGTGCCCATTGGTCACGATAGTAGCGAGTTTGTGCGCAAATTATTGGGGCGCTTTGGTGCGGAATTCCCCGAGCACCCTATGACAGGCGTGTTGAAGGCTGCCTTGGTGCCACCGGGGCACGAGGGACGGCGTGGTGGCGCGGCGGGACGACGACCCCGCGCCTAAAGTTCAGCGGCTTCACGTGCGAGTGCCGTGATCCGCGCCCAGTCGTGGTCGACAACGGCGTCTTTAGGCGCAACCCACGACCCACCGACACAAATCGTGTTAGGAAGCGCGAGATATTCCGACGCATTTTTTAGACTGACCCCTCCGGTCGGACAAAACCGCACCTGCGGCATCGGGGCTCCGATTGCTTTCAGGGCTGGAACGCCGCCCGAAGCTTCTGCGGGGAAGAACTTTTGAATTGAAAAGCCGCGCTCAAGAAGTCTTAAGGCCTCTGTCGCGGTGGCGGCGCCGGGCAGTAAAGGCAACTCAGCATCAAGGGCTGCATCAATCAGACGATCGGTTGTTCCCGGTGTGACGCCAAATAGCGCACCAGCTTCTTTTGCAGCAACCACATCGGCGGGGGTCAAAAGCGTGCCCGCACCGACGACGCCGCCTTCGACCGCAGCCATTTCGCGAATCACATCCAGCGCAGCCGGGGTGCGAAGCGTCACCTCAAGGGCAGGCAGTCCGCCTGCGACCAGGGCCGTCGCCAACGCGGCGGCCAATGCTGCGTCTTCGACAACAAGGACCGGTACGACTGGGGCAAGTTGGCAAATCTCGGCGGCCTGAATACTACTTTCTTCGGGGGTCATATTTTATCTCCGTCTTTCAAGGATTGCCCGCGTTTAGGCGCAATTCTGTCGATGTCATAGGCGTTCGCTTAAACGACCGTGCCAGCGCCATCGGCGGCCAGCCCGCAACGGTCCCGGAAGGCCGTGAATAGCTCGCGCCCCAAGCCTTCCTGATTGTCAGAAAGGTCAGGTACAACCGGTGTGCGGCTTTCAAAGCCGTCCGCGAGGCAATCCAGTGTTCCCGAAACCGCATCGACCCGCACAAGGTCGCCGTCTTGCAGCTTGGCAATGGGGCCGCCATGTGCGCCTTCGGGCGACAGGTGGATAGCGGACGGCACCTTGCCACTTGCTCCGGACATGCGGCCATCGGTCACCAACGCAACCTTCAATCCCCGGGACAGCAGAACTGACAGGACTGGTGTCAGCGAGTGCAATTCGGGCATGCCATTTGCTTTTGGGCCTTGAAAACGGACCACAACCACGGTGTCGCCGGTGAATTCCCCGGCCTTGAAGGCCGCTTTCACGGCATCCTGCGTTTCAAAGATGCGGGCAGGGGCCTCGATCACCTGGTTCTCCGACGCGACGGCAGACACTTTCATGACTGAGCGGCCGAGATTGCCTTTAAGTTCGCGCAGTCCGCCGCTTGGCTTGAAGGGGTCGCCTGCGGGTCGAACGATCTTATCGTTGAGGCTTTCCTTCGGGCCTTCAACCCACGTCAAAGCACCGTCTCTTAGGGTTGGCTCGGTCGCATAAAGCCCAAGCCCATCTCCGGCAATTGTGCTTGTGTCTGGATGCAGCAGTCCGGCCCCAAGGAGTTCACCGATCAGGTAGGCGAGACCGCCCGCTGCATGGAAATGGTTCACGTCAGCAAGGCCATTTGGATAGACTTTCGCCATCTGCGGTGTGGCAGCAGAAAGATCGTTGAAGTCTTCAATATCAAGAATCACACCCGCAGCGCGTGCCATCGCGGGCAGGTGGATAACAAGGTTTGTCGACCCTCCCGTGGCCATCAGTCCTACGATCCCGTTCACAAAGGCCTTCTCATCGAGAATAGCTGAAACAGGTCGATAATCGTTCCCCTGTGCGGTGATTGCTGCGGCGCGCCGGGTAGCCTCGACGGTCAAAGCGTCCCGCAAAGGAGTTCCGGGATTGACGAAACTTGAGCCCGGCAGATGAAGCCCCATGAATTCCATCAGCATCTGGTTCGAATTCGCAGTTCCATAGAACGTGCAGGTGCCTGGGCCGTGGTACGAGGCCATCTCGGCTTCCATCAGCTTGTCGCGACCCACTTCTCCGGCTGCGAATTGCTGGCGAACTTTGGCTTTTTCGTCGTTTGGGAGGCCTGAGATCATCGGTCCTGCCGGGACAAAGACGGCAGGGATATGTCCAAAGGTGGCGGCAGCAATGATCAGCCCTGGAACGATCTTATCGCAGACGCCGAGATACATGGCAGAATCAAAGGTGTTGTGGCTTAAAGCCACGCCCGCCGCCAAAGCAATCACATCGCGCGAGAAAAGGCTCAATTCCATCCCGGTCTGCCCCTGTGTAACCCCATCGCACATTGCGGGCACGCCTCCGGCAACCTGTGCCGTCGCGCCAACCAAACGAGCGGCCTCTTTGATCTGATCGGGATAGTCTTTGAACGGCTGGTGCGCTGACAGCATGTCGTTATATGCGGTCACAATCCCAATATTGGGCGCGCGATCATCCACTAACGCCGCCTTGTCGTCGCCCATGGCCGCAAAGGCGTGGGCTTGATTTCCACAAGTGAGGTGGCCACGTTTTACGCCATCGTCTTGTGCACGCGCGATTTTGTCGAGGTAGCCTCCGCGCGCGCGTCCGGATCGCGCAATGATCCGCTCGGTGACGCGATGCACCGTATTATTCAAACCCATATCGGAGCCTCCTAAAGACAAGTCTGCAGCCTCATAGCACTCTTTGTTACCGCTAACAACGCAAAGCGGTGCGATCAGTTCGCCGCTATGTTGCGTCCGCATAACGGGTTTGTCGAAACGTGGCTTTTGGCGCCCGGACTTGAGGCCTAGGTGACTGTCGACAGCAAAATGAGGAATTCCCAATGTCTTACCAATCTAAATATGACGAAATTGATCTGATGGCAGTCGAAATAGAAGCCCGCCGCTTGCGTGCCAATTGGGTACGTTCGTTACTGACAGGCCGCAAAGCGCGCTGATCTCTTTCGGTCCGGGTCCGTTCCCGTTAAAGGGGGCGGCATGAATATTGATCACCCCATCATCCGCCTGAAGCCCAAAACCGATGCGCGTCGTCTGAGACGCGGGTTTCCTTGGGTATACGACAATGAATTGGTCACAGATCGGCGCACGCGCGCGCTTGTCCCCGGTAGCCTCGCGCGGCTGGAAGACGCCGACCGCAATCCGATTGCGACGGTTGCAGTTAACCCGAATTCAAAAATATTTGGGCGTGTCTTAGATGCAGACCCAGGTGCCGAAATTGATCGCGCGTGGATGGCCAAGCGAATTGGGCGCGCCCTTAAGACGCGCAATGCGCTCTTCGATGCGCCGTATTATCGTCTGATCCATGCGGAAGCTGATGGCATGCCGGGTGTCATCGTAGACCGCTTTGGTGACGCTGCTGTCATCCAGCCCAACGCGGCTTGGGCTGACGTGCGACTTGAGGAACTGGCGGATGTTCTGGCAGAGGTCACGGGCGTCACGGCGATCGTCAAAAGTGGCACTGGGCGGGCGCGGGGACTTGAAGGATTGGACGATGCGTCCGGATTGATCCGTGGAACTCTTTCCGAGTTGATTACCGTGCCAATGAATGGCGCGATTTATATGGCGGATTTACTTGGCGGACAGAAAACCGGGTTGTACTACGACCAACGTCCGACCCATGCATTTGTCGCCCGACTCGCGCGCGATACCGACGTCTTGGATGTCTTTTCGCATGTCGGTGGATTTGCGCTTGCCGCCTTGGCGTCCGGGGCGACCTCAGCTTTGGCTGTCGATGGTTCGACTGCGGCGCTGACGCTCGCTGGGGCTGGCGCTAAGGCGTCCGGGGTGGCGGATCGGTTCGAAACAAACGCGTCGGATGCTTTTGAGGCGATGACATCACTTTCCGAAGAAGGCCGCTCGTTTGGGACGGTGGTCTGCGACCCGCCCGCCTTTGCGCCCCACAAACAGGCGCGGGATGCAGGTTTGCGAGCCTACGAGAAAGTGGCCCGCTTGGCTGCCGCACTGGTCGCACCCGACGGCACATTGACGCTGTGTTCGTGTTCGCATGCAGCAGAGATTGATCAGTTTCGGGCCGCGTCGTTGCGAGGGATCGGGCGGACAGGGCGCGCCTGTCAAATCTTGCGTACCGGCTTTGCAGGCCCGGACCACCCCCAGCATCCGCATTTGGCGGAAAGCGGGTATCTCAAAGCGATCACGTTCCGGCTTTTGGGGTGAGAGTTCTTATCGACGCCTGTGTCCTCTATCCCACGGTGTTGCGGGAAATTGTGGTGAAAACAGCTTTTCGGGGTGCCTTTACCCCGCTTTGGTCCCCGCGCATTCTTGAGGAATGGCGGCGTGTGGCGCAAAAACGCGGTGAGGGTGAAATTGCTGATCTGGAGATTGATGGGATTAATGCACTTTTCCCGGGAGCGATTGTGCAACATTCATTCGAAACAGCGGCGCGATTGTCGTTGCCCGACCCCGATGACATCCATGTGCTGGCCGCTGCAATCGATGGCGCAGCGGATGAGCTTTTGACGATGAACCTAAAAGATTTTCCGGCACGCACATTGGCACGCGACGATATCCAGTTGCGGGCGCCTGACACCTTCCTTTTGGAGATATTTCATAGTGATCCCAATATGCTGCGAGGGGTTCTTGAGGAAATCATGAACACGGCAGACAACCATGGAATTGATACGGCCAACCCGCGCGCCCTTTTGAAACGTGCGCGCCTGCCCAGACTTGGCAAAGCCGTCTATACGTCCTGACCGGGCGATAGCCAACGGGCTTCATTTGCCTCAATTGCGGCAATGCGCTCGGCGGTCTTGGGGTGGCTCATCAGCCAGACAGGTGCCGCGGCACCGTTTGCGCCAGTCAGCGTTTCCAGCTTTTTGAACAAGGACTTCTGCGGCGCGGTTCCAATCCCGGACTTTACCAGAAGAGCTGACGCATAAGCGTCAGCCTCGTACTCGTCCTTGCGCGAAAGACCAGCAGCCAAGAGTGACATCAGAAAATTCGCAACGAAAGCGCCGACGAACGGGATGTACCGCGACAGGATCATCGCTAAAGCGGTCCGCAGCGCGTTCTGACCCGAAAAATCAATCATCCGACGCCGTGAATGGCCAAGCGCCACATGTCCAAGCTCATGCGCGATCACGCTGGCCAGTTCCTCGGCGGTGACTTCGCCGGCTTTATACTTGCGGTAAAAGCCGCGTGTCAGAAAAATCCGTCCATCGGGGGCCGCCAATCCGTTCACCGGGTCAATTTCGTAGATGTTCACGCGGATACGTTTCAGATCAAGCGAAGCGGCCATCCGATCCATGAGGCCTTTCAAAACCGGATCCGCCAATTCTGTCGATTGCGAGTCAAGGGTGCGCTTGGTCCGCCAGACAGAAAAGCGATACATTACGAGGCCATACAGAAGGGCAAGCAGGATTGGGGTAAACTTGATCATAGTCAATATATGGGGCGGGATACGGCGCGCGGCAATGACCGACCCTTTAGCCTAATCGCCGCATCCCTCGCATTAGCCCCTCAAGCGTCAAAGGCACCATACGATCTGCTCCGATAATCTCGCGGATCATGGTCGTGGACATGGTGTATTGCCAGTGCGTCTCGGGAACAGGATTGATCCATAAGCTATCGGGCCACTGTTCAAAGGCGCGGCGTAGCCAAGTTTCGCCTGGCTCTTTGTTCCAATGCTCGCTGGCCCCACCCGGAATTGCGATCTCGTAGGGCGACATGGCGGCGTCGCCCACAACAATGCATTTGTAGCCAGCACCGTAGGTATTCAGCACATCCCACGTCGGGATCTGCGCGTTCCAGCGCCGGGTGTTGGCGCGCCAGACACCTTCGTAGAGACAATTGTGAAAGTAATAGTGTTCGAGGTGTTTGAATTCAGTTCGGGCGGCTGAGAACAGTTCCTCGACCAACTGCACGTGCGAATCCATAGATCCGCCAACATCAAGAAACAGCAGCACCTTCACTGCATTTCGACGCTCGGGGCGGGTTTTGACGTCGAGGTAGCCGTGTTCTGCGGTGGCGCGAATGGTACCATCAAGGTCCAACTCGTCATGCGCCCCGTCACGGGCCCATTGCCGCAATCTCCGCAGGGCCACTTTGATCGTTCGTGTGCCAATCTCGCGGGTATCGTCGAGGTCTTTGAAATCCCGCTTGTCCCAGACTTTGACGGCGCGTTGGTGGCGCGAGGCATCTTGCCCAATGCGAACACCCTCGGGGTTATACCCATAAGCCCCGAAGGGAGACGTTCCTGCCGTGCCGACCCATTTGGATCCGCCTTGGTGGCGACCTTCTTGTTCTTTCAGGCGTTCTCGTAGGGTCTCCATCAGCTTGTCAAAGCCGCCCAAAGCTTCGATTTCGGCTTTTTCCTCTGCGCTCAAATGCTTTTCAGCCATCTTGCGTAGCCACTCTTCGGGCAGATCAAGCGCTTCGACGACGGCCTCAATCGGGATGATCTCAATCCCCTTGAAGCTTTCGGCAAAGGCCCGATCGTAGCGGTCAAGGTGCGCTTCGCTTTTCACCATGATGGTGCGGCCCAGATAGTAAAAGGCATCGACATCATAGGTCGCAAGGCCTGCGTCCAAGGCCTCGAGAAACCCAAGGAATTCCCGGAGCGTCACCGGCACGCCCGCGCGTCTCAACGCATCAAAGAAGGGCAGAAACATCAGGTGATGATGCGTTCGATTACGATCGAAGCAACAATTCCGAGCAACATGAAGGCGATGCTGAAGCCTGCGCCGTATTGCGCCATATCAAGTCGATTTCCCTTTCGTTTTCGCGCGGCAGAGATGCCTAGAAGGAACCCAAGCACGGCGAAGGCAAAGATGATCATGAGGAGCTGTCCTGTCTGGTGCGCGGGCTAATGGCGCGAATTTCTGAAACGCGAGCGCGAATATCGGCTTCCGTGCCAAAGCCATAGCGCGCCCAACCAAGCGCGTCGATCTGTGCCGCGGCGGCTTGCGTCGGTCGGTCAAGCAGCGTCAAGGCTTCGGCTTTGATCAGCAATAAAAGCGAAAGCAGGGCCGCGTGTTCGGATTGCTTGACCGCATCGAGGTTGCGATTAACCAATCCAAGCGCCACATCGGCGCGGTCTGCTGACAATTGAAAGGCGGCTATTTGCATCGCGACGTGGGCTTCATGGATCGCGGTATCGGGTCGGTTTTGATATATCCGGCCCGCCGCAAGGAATGATCCCAGCGCTTGGTCCGGGTTGCTCGCGAGCAACAGCCGGCCCAGCACATAATGTGCGTAGGCAAGTCGGGTGTCCGTTGATCCGAACCCGGTTCCAAGCGCGACCGCGCGGCGTGCGGCGTGCAGTCGGCGCGCGCGTGACTCTCCGAGATCGGTCGCTTTTGTAATGGCTTTGCGCCACTCTGGGTTCTCAGATGGTATCGGGGCGGTATTGGCCCTACCGCCCCGGCGATTGAGGCGCGAGAATATTGCGGGCAGGCGTGCCGCAACGGCGGCGCGGCGCATGCCGCTTTGCAGGTTTGGGTCGTAAGTGGCCCGCAACATAAGCATGTCATAGCCGGTCAGAACGGTATGGAAATTGTCATCGTTGAAGACCGATTGCGACAACCGATAAAGATCGTTCACGGGCCCCAAGGCTTGCGCGATCTCTTCGTGGAGGCAGTCACGGATTTCCTGCGGGCTTACATCTGCGGGCAGAAAGACGGCCATCTCGCGACGAACGCGCAAGCGGTTCCAAAACGTTTCGGGATCATTTCGGCGCGCACGGTATTCGCGCCAGCTCGAGACGTTGGGGCGCACGAAGCAGGCCGCGGATGGTGCGACACTTTGGATTTGGGCGCGGGACACGGGTTGAATCGTTATTTGTGCGTCGGTCCCGGCAGCCGCGCGACGAATGTCGATCCGTGCTTCGCGGCGAAGGCGTTCCAAAAGGCGGTCGAGATCCGGACCAAGACTGCTTGGAGCCCGCCCAAGAACGCGAACTGTAATTGGGCCTTCAAATCGCGTGAACACGGGCATTGTTGCGCCATTTTCCAACGTAAATGTTAGTTCGATGAAGTCGCGGGCAAGTGCGGTGTTTGATAAGTCCGGCAAGCTGGGTGTCGCCGCGCCGAACGTATTCATCAGAGGCAATGTCAAAGGGATATGCGCCTGACGCGATGTCTGTTGTGTTCCACAGGCCGCAAGTAGTAGCGCTGCAACGAAGGGAAGGGCGCATCTCATAAAGGTCTCGTATACTTTATGAACGGCGACAGAGTCCCGACACGGTCGTAGAGTTTGCGCGCTTGGGCGTTGAAATCTTGTGTGAGCCAATACACGGACGGAGCGTTAGCGATGTCTGCTTCAGAATAGACCGCTTCGATCAAGGCGCGTCCCACGCCTTGGCCGCGGACATTCAGATCTGCGTAAACGTCTTGCAAGTAACAGGTATTTTCAACCTTCCAGCCATGACGGTGAAAAACGTAATGGGCAAGGCCAACTGGCTTTCCATCCACTTCGGCGATTAAGCCGTGGAAATCCTGCGGGTCATCCCCTAAGAGACGTTCGAAATAAGTGTCGTAAATTTCCGGCGAAAGCTCGGTCTGGTAAAACGCCAGATACGCACGCCACAAGCGCACCCATTCGGGTTTGTCGGTGGCGGTTAAGGGGCGGACATTGGTCATGCGAGAAAAGCCAGCGATACGAGGGTCAAAATGGACGTCCAGACGGTCACCTGCATGATCGCGTCTGTGCGAACAGAATACAGAAGCGCCAGCGAAAAGGCCATGACACCCGCGGGGCCCGCGCTTGCGAGGACGAAGAGTGGTAACGTGACTGCGGGAGGCAGTAGCGTGTAAAGTAGGAATGCGATGGTTGCGGGAAAAATCACGCCTTTGATTGCGGAGATGACGTAGACCACGGGTTCGGGTTTCAGTGATGTAGCGGACAGAATGACACCCATTGCGAACAAAGCGATGGGCGAGGCGGCGTTACCGACAAAAGCGGTGAACGTGTCGATTGGGCCAGGAATTGCGACGCCGCCGGCAGAGAAGCCAAAGCCAAGCACCAGCGCCCATATAAGTGGCAGCTTCGCGATCCGCACGGCGACAAGCGCAAAGCCCGCCCCGGCATCCAGCCCCTTTCGAGCTTCCAACGCGACCATTGTGCCGCCAAAGACCAGAATGGCGTCCATTATCACGATGGAAGCGACAGCAAGAGTGCCGGTGTCTCCGTAGAGGAATTTGGCGATTGGCAGGATGTAGTATGCATTGTTGGCAAAGACACCACAAAAGCCAAGCAGAAGGGATTCTGAGATACCCAGGTGAAAGGCCTTGCGTGCGATCAGATAGCCAATCGTGTACAGCACCGCTTGCGCGCTTGCGTAAAGAGCAAGGGCCGCAAGGTTGAAATCGGTGATCGGCGCAAAGGCGACGGCGCGAAAGACGAAGACCGGCAAAAGGAGGGTCATCGCGAAACGGTTCAACACACGTGCTTCGTCATCGCTCATCTTGCCTAAGCGACCGGCGAAAAACCCGATGAACAGGATTGCAAAGACCGGTAGAATTGGGTCGATCAGAACGCTTAGCATTCTAGCTGCGTCTGCGCGCGATAAACGCAAGACGCTCGAACAGGGCCACGTCTTGCTCGTTTTTCAACAACGCGCCATGGAGTTTGGGCAGCGCATCCGTGGCTTCGCGGCGCAAATCCTCGGGGTTAAGGTCTTCGGCGAGGATCAGTTTGAGCCAATCCAGCACTTCGCTTGTGGATGGTTTTTTCTTTAGACCCGGTGTGTCGCGGATTTCGTAAAACTGCGTGAGGGCCGTTGTGAGAAGTCTTTCTTTGATGCCGGGATAGTGGACATCGACGATGGCCTTCAGTGTGTCGATCTCGGGAAAGCGAATATAATGGAAAAAGCAACGACGTAGGAATGCATCCGGCAATTCCTTTTCGTTGTTCGAGGTAATGATGACGACAGGGCGGTTTTCAGCGCGCACAGTTTCGCCGGTCTCATAGACATGGAATTCCATACGGTCGAGTTCTTGAAGCAGGTCGTTCGGAAATTCGATGTCGGCTTTGTCTATCTCGTCGATGAGCAAGACCACACGTTCAGGCGCCACGAACGCCTCCCAAAGTTTTCCGCGACGGATATAGGACGCGACATCGCCGACGCGATCATCGCCAAGCTGGCTGTCGCGCAATCGGCTGACCGCATCGTATTCGTAAAGGCCCTGCTGGGCGCGGGTTGTTGATTTCACATGCCACTCGATAATCGGCATGCCGATGGCGGACGCAACTTGGTGCGCAAGTTCGGTTTTTCCGGTACCGGGCTCGCCTTTGACGAGAAGCGGGCGTTCGAGCGTGATGGCGGCGTTTACAGCGACGGCCAGATCGTCGGAGGCTACATAGTCTTTCGTTCCAGTAAATTTCACGCGTATGTCCTTGACTATTTTCAACCTCTGGGCACGCACCGTAGCCCCGCCATCGTGCGGCGACAAGCATGAGGATCGTGTAGTGACAAGCGCTATTTGATGGGGTACACGCCGCGCAGAAACAACCAGTTGGTACGGCTGGGTCAGGTCGTCTACCCGTTGGAGAAGAGTCAAGACTATGACAAATAACAAGGGGAATGCATTGAAAGCCGAAGTTTTCCTTCCGGACGATTATACGCCCGCTGAAGACGAGCCATTCATGAATGAACGGCAAGTGGAGTACTTCAGACGGAAGCTGCTGAATTGGAAGTCCGAACTTATGGGCGACAGCAAGCTGACGATCGAGGGGCTTCAGGATTCAAGTCGCAACATCGCTGATATCGCAGACCGCGCGAGCGAAGAAACAGACCGGGCGCTTGAGCTAAGAACGCGGGATCGACAGCGAAAGTTGGTGTCAAAAATTGATGCCGCTTTGCGTCGCATTGAACACGGCGAATATGGGTATTGCGACGAGACCGGTGAACCTATCTCACTGAAGCGGCTTGATGCGCGTCCGATCGCGACGATGAGCCTTGAGGCGCAAGAGCGTCACGAGCGTCGTGAAAAAGTCCACCGCGACGACTAAAGATCGACGTCTAAACGAATGAAAAAGTGCTGCGGTCCGTCCGTGGCGCTTTTTTCGTTACAAAGGGTCGGTTGTGAGCCGGGATGCGAACGTTAGACGTCGCGCAGTTTCATGCGCCCTGCGCGCCCGCCGCGCCGACCCGGCATATCGGCTGCGCGTGCTGGCAGGTCTTCCATGATGGCGCGCCGCGCCTCGGGAGACAGACGCGACCAGATCGTGATCTCATCTGCGGTGCGAGCGCATCCGACACATATTTTTGCGTCACTATGGATCATGCAAATATTGATGCACGGACTTTCGATCTCGTCACGTGTCCAAATGTCGTCGCTCATGGTCGGCTCGCTTCTAGGTGGGACAAACGGTCGAGCGCCCCTTGCAAAATGTAGGACGCCGCGACATGGTCGATCACTTCGGCGCGGCGTTTACGTGAGGTATCGGCCTCAAGCAAGGCCCGTTCGGCCGCGACAGTTGAAAGACGTTCGTCCCAGAAAGAAATCGGCAAGTCAGTCAACTTTTCAAGGTTGCGGGCAAAGGCGCGGGTCGATTGGCATCGCGGGCCTTCGCTGCCATCCATATTGAGTGGCAAGCCAAGCACAATGCCGGCAATGTTGCGGTCCTCGCAGATCTCCAAAAGCCGGGCCGCGTCTAAGCCGAACTTCTTGCGACGTATCGTTTCCAGCGGCGTTGCCACCTGCCGCATACCGTCACTAACCGCGACGCCGATAGTAACTGTGCCAAGATCTAGGCCGGCCAGCGCGCGCATTGGGGGGGTGGCTGCAAAAAAGGCGATTATATCGTCGGTGATCATTGTGCTATTCCAGCCTGCGCACTGGCGCGCGCGATCAATTCCAAGGCTGCGGCGTTGCCTGCAAAGACGCTTGAGGCCTCTGCGGCGATTGCGCGGGCACGTTGGGTGTCGCCAAGAACGCCAAGGGTCGAGATGAGGCGGGCCCAGTCTTCGGGTGGCCCCCCCTCGATGGCAAGACGATCGGCAAGGCGGCCTACCATGCCTTGGATCATTTCGGCGCGCTCTTGCGGGGTCATCTCGTCTGCGGCCTCGATGTCTTCCGGGCGGAGGGCAGGTAGTCCGGAGATCACGGGAAGCTTATAATTCGTCACACCCGCCGCGAAGGCCACGGCGAGGATTTCAGCGCGCACAACAGGAACCCAAGGCGCGTTGGGGGGACTGTCTTCGAGAAGCCGTGCCCAGATTGGGAACGCCCGATCCGCGCGGCCTGCCTGCGCTTCGACAAGACCGAGATAGTAGCGTGCTGCGCCATTTTCGGGCGCCTGGCGCAAAATATCGCGCAAAACGGCTTCGGCTTCGGGTGAGACATAGCCGCCTGCTGCGAAAACCATGATGTCGATCAGCGTCAGGCGGTCAACGACAGTGGCACTATTGCCCTTTACCGCAACGATCTGTTCCTGCGCCTCGCGCGCTTGTGCGAAACGACCGATGCGAGCCTCGTATTGGGCAAGGAATGTCAGGCCCTGAATGTCATCGGGCCGCTCTGCTACCGCGCTGCGGAGTTGCGCCATCAGGGTCAGAAACGCTGGATCAGGCGCTTCGGGTTTTGGGAGCTGATCAACCACTTCCGCTTCGGCAGCAACTTGAGCCGGACGGTCTGCACGCGCGACCTCCAAGGCCGCAAGGCGCGCCTGCATTGGCATGTCGCCATAGCCGGGAGCACCAAGCCACGCGTAAGTCGTGATGCCACCAACCACAACAACAAGGGCTACGATTGCAATTCCGGGACCGCTTTGGCCCGTTTGGTCAAACTCACGGTCGCTGGAGCGATTGTCAGCTTCAAGAAGGCGGCGCGAGACTTCGATACGGACCGCTTCTGCCTCGGCCTCGGTCAGAATGCCGCGCGCAAGGTCGCGTTCCACTTCGGTCAGCTGATCCTTATAGACTGCGATGTCCGAATTGGCAGCAGTTACATCATGAAGCCTTGCCGCGCGCAGGGCCCCGATGAGCAGACTTGCGACGACAAGCGCCATTGCGACAGAGATTATCCAAAATAACATTCCCTTCACTTAATGTGCAAAACATCGGATCGGAAGGGATTTCGACCCCTGCGACAGTCGGTCTTGGGGGCAATTCTGGCTTCGTGTCGCGAAACAGCCAAGCCTTGCCGCTTGCTGCCTTCACATTTGTGCTATTTTTTACCAAGAAAGAACAATGCGTCGGACGCTCTCTGACGCCAAAGGGGTGATGCACTGATGAGCCGTTATTCCGTATTCGCTGTGGCGCGTGAAGCATTTCGCGACCATCAGGGCTGGACGCGTGCTTGGGGATCGCCTGAACCAAATCGCAAGTATGATGTGATCATCATCGGCGCGGGCGGACATGGGCTTGCGACGGCCTACTACCTTGGTAAAAATCACGGCATCCGCAATGTGGCGATTCTTGAGAAAGGATGGCTAGGTGGCGGGAATACCGGGCGCAATACGACCATCATCCGCTCGAACTATCTGCAAGACCCCTCGGCGGCGATTTATGAGAAGGCACGCAGCCTTTATGAGGACCTGAGCCAGGACCTTAATTACAACGTTATGTTCAGCCCGCGCGGTGTCATGATGCTGGCACAGACAGAACATGAAATTCGCGGCTACCGGCGGACCGCGCACGCCAATGCCCTTCAGGGCGTCACAACCGAGTTTATTGCCCCTGAGCGCGTGAAGCAGCTGTGCCCCATCATGGAAATACGCGGGCCGCGCTATCCGGTTCTGGGTGCGCTTTGGCAACCACGTGGCGGAACTGCGCGTCATGATGCGGTCGCCTGGGGCTATGCGCGCAAATGCTCTCAAATGGGCATGCACGTTATCCAGAAATGCGAAGTTACGGGTGTCAGGTCCGAAAGCGGCAAAGTCGTTGGAGTGTCAACATCGCGGGGCGATATCGACTGTGACAAGCTGGGCGTCGTTGTGGCGGGGCATTCCGGCCATGTCGCGGATATGGCCGGGTTCCGACTGCCGATTGACTCGGTGGCATTGCAGGCCTTGGTCAGTGAACCGATCAAGCCGTGCATGGACGTGGTTGTCATGGCGAATACGGTTCATGGCTATATGAGCCAGTCCGACAAGGGCGAGATGGTCATAGGTGGCGGCACGGACGGGTATAACAACTTTACTCAGCGTGGATCGTTCCATCACATCGAGGAAACTATACGCGCGTTGGTTGAGACGTTCCCGATGATCTCGCGATTGAAAATGCTGCGCCAGTGGGGCGGGATCGTGGATGTAACGGGGGACCGCTCGCCGATCCTGTCAAAAACGCCGCTTGAGAACTGCTTTATCAACTGTGGTTGGGGAACCGGTGGTTTTAAGGCGATCCCAGGATCGGGCTGGGGCATGGCGCAACTGATGGCGAGCGGACATTCGCCTTTAACCGAGGCTTTCGGTTTGGACCGCTTCAGCGAGGGGCGTTTTATTGATGAAAGCGTGGCGGCTGGGGTGGCGCACTAGTGGGGGCCTTCAGTATGACTTTCGCTTCCACCGCCGCGGGCTTTGTTGTCGGTGCTGTCGGGTTTAGGACACAAACCTTTCAGAGCGGCCCATGTGGCGCCAATCTCCAGAAGTGCGAGAGGCAGTATTTGCAAAGCGGGCTTCAACAACGCCGGCTACTTCCACGTCTTCCAGATCGGACCACCGCCCTTGGCGCGATTAGAGGTGCGGTCGGACTTGGTGTCCATGCCGCGCCAGACCGCGAAGATAGCGCCGCCAAGCAAAAGGGCGATTGGCATGATTTGGAAGACAGGTTTCATTCAAGGACCACCTTTGTCATTTCCGCCTGCGCGGAGAAAATTCGCATTCTTGAGGGCTTCGGAATCAATTGGATCCTTTTTCGCCGCTCAATAGGCTTGAAAAACTTGAATCTCAGCAAGAACTTCGCGCAGCGCGGCTGGAAACGCGAAGGACTTCACTCTTTGTACGCATGCTCCATGCATCGTTGCGAAACGTATATAGGGGCTCTTTGCGGTGCGCAAAGCCGTTCGGTGGAAAAACACTGTCTCAATCGCCTCAACGCGCCGATGCCTCAAAATGAATTCGTTGGCTTGAAGGCTTTGAATTGTCCAATATCTGTTGGGAAAGACCAACAGGAGATTTCGATATGCAACGAGTCTTCAATCGGTTGCCAACCAGCGGGTCACTCCCCCGCCGCCGTGGGGCATTTGCGGGCTTTATTGTGGGTGCGGCAGTGCCTTTGCTTCTGGTTGAGCTTTTTATCGTTTCGCTGCGCGGCTACGCCATTACCGAGCAGCCGCCGCAGGTCTATTCCAACGTCTAAACCGCTTTACCGGGGCGAGCTTGGCTTCTCTGCCCTGGCATTCCTTTATCTTTATCCAAGTGCCGTCCGGTCGGGCGGCGCTTTTGATTGGTTTGAAAGA
>CAJQNG010000083.1 GCA_905479635.1 uncultured Boseongicola sp.
CATGGGATGGTCTCCTTAGCGAACAGACTCGATCGGGCCTTCGGCGCTGCCGGTGATGAACTGAGTAAGATAGGGATCTCCACTGTTGTCCATTTCCGCCACAGGGCCGGTCCAGCGGATTTTCCCGCCATGTAGCATTGCAACCTTGTCGGCAATCGCGCGTACGCTGCTCATATCATGTGTGATGGTAATGGCCGTGGCGCCCATTTCGACGACAATTTCGCGGATCAGTTCGTTGATGACGCCTGACATGATCGGATCAAGGCCGGTGGTTGGCTCGTCAAAGAAGATGATCTCGGGCTCGGCGGCAATCGCGCGGGCAAGGCCAACGCGCTTTTGCATGCCGCCCGACAGTTCGCCGGGAAACTGATCTGCCACATCTGGCGTCAGCCCGACGCGGCGCAGCTTCTCGATGGCAATCTCGCGGGCCTCGTCTTTAGGGCGCTTCTGCGATCCGCGCAAAAGGCGGAAGGCGACGTTTTCCCAGACGTGCAAACTGTCAAACAGCGCGCTGCCTTGAAACAACATGCCGAACCGGGCCAGAAACGTATCACGCTCGGACGAGCCCTGGCGAAGCTGCGTCACATCCTGCCCCTCGACCATGATCGCGCCCCTATCAGGCGCAATAAGTCCCAGAACGCTTTTCAGGCACACCGATTTGCCGGTGCCCGAGCCGCCGATAATCACCATGCTCTCGCCTGTGGGGATCACCAGATCGACGCCCCGAAGAACCTCTTTTGACCCGAAGGCTTTATGAACACCGCGAAGTTCGATCATCCTGCGAAAAACATCTCTGTTAGTATGAAGTTTGCGCCAAGGATCAGCACGCTCGCCGCCACAACCGCGCCTTTGGTGGCCGCACCCACACCCGCAGCACCGCGCTGCGACCGCATGCCAAAATAACAGCCCATCAATGCCGCAATAAACCCAAAGACTGCGCCTTTGGACAGGGATGACACGATGTCGACCCATTCAAGAAAGTCGATGGTATTGGTCAGATAGGTCGAGGCATTGAAGCCAAGACGGTTCACGCCGACCAGAAACCCGCCCATGATCCCGATGGTGTCGCCAACTGCGACCAGCAACGGCATAACCACGGTGGCGGCCAGTACGCGCGGCAGGGTGAGGTATTTCATCGGATTGGTTGAAAGCGTCACCAATGCGTCGATCTGCTCGGTCACTTTCATCGTTGCGATCTCGGCGGCGACGGAAGACGTGACGCGCGCGGCGATCATCAGGCCCACTAAGACGGGGCCCAACTCGCGCACCATACCGATTGCGACGATCTGAGGGACGACAGCTTCGGCCGAGAAGCGCGCGCCGCCTGCGAAAATTTGTAACGCCAAAGCGCCGCCGGTGAAGATTGTGGTCAGCCCGACAACCGGCAGAGAATTCCAGCCAATTTGTAATAGCTGCACGCCAAATTCACGCGGATACCACGGCGGACGGGCCAGATGGCTGATCGTGTCGAAGGCGAAGATCGCCACACGGCCGATAGCGGCCAAAGCGCCCAGGACAAACGCCCCTATCGCGGCTAGAAACCTCACTATGCGCCCTCGTATCGGCGCGCATAGCGATGACCAAGCGAGGTCAGAATTTCATAGCCAATCGTGCCTGCGCACGCGGCAAGATCATCGACGCTTTGATGCGCGCCTAAAACTTCCAAAGCGTCGGGCACCTCGTCCAGATGGGTCACGTCGACGGTAATAAGGTCCATCGAAACACGCCCCACAACGGGGCAAGCCACGTCGCCTGCATAAATCTGCGCGCCTTGGCCCATCGAACGGATCAGCCCATCGGCGTAACCCGCAGAAATCGTCGCAATCTGGCGTTCGATATCGGCTTCCCACGCGTTGCCATACCCAACCGTTTCAAACGGGCGCACGGTGCGTGTCTGAACCACCGGGACCGACAGACGCACAACAGGCGTCGCTTCGGTGAACGGCAAGCCGCCGTAAAGCCCGATGCCCGGACGCACGAGCTCGAAATGATATTCCGGGCCGAGCAGAAGTCCGCCAGTCGCGGCCAAAGATCGCCGCGCGACACCTTCGGTCATCTCGACAAAGGTCCGCAACTGTTGGTGGTTCATTGGATGATCGGGCGTGTCGGCGCAGGCCAGATGCGAGATCACCAATCTTGGCCCCGCCGCCATCAGATCGCCGCGCAAAGCCGCCCAGTCGTTGGGCTCCATCCCTAGTCTGTTCATTCCGGTGTCAAGCTGCACACCAAAGGCGTGCCCCGGCGTTTCAGAAAAATGACGTGCCACCTGTTCGGGGCTGTTCAGCATTGGGATCAGATCTGCTGAATGCAACGCGTCTCCGTCCCCCGCCATATGGCCGGAAAACACGTATATATCGGCGCGGTCGTCCACCACATGACGCAGGGCCACGCCTTCGCCAGCCAAGGCCACAAAAAAGCTGCGTACGCCTTGTGCCGTCAGCCTTCGCGCAACACGGGCGACATCAAGACCGTAGGCGTCTGCTTTGACGACCGCTGCGGTTTCGACATGATCCGCAGACATCGCGTCCAGCGCCCGCCAATTGGCGGCCACGGCGTCAAGATCGATGAAAAGCTCTGCTGCACCCATGGATATGGGTTTCCGACAAGGGGCGGGGCGGGTCAAGGGAAAAGCCAGCGTCAGACCCCGGCTGAAAACTCCACCATCAGATAGAAGTGGCCAAAAGTGGCCAGCGCGACAAGGGTGAGATGAAACAAAACCCATACCCATGGCAGGTGGCCAAACTTGCGCGCTCTCAAAAAGGTGCCGAGCATCCAGACCAATGGCATAGCGCCAAATGCGAGCACCCAATAAGTGATAGAAAACACTTCCAGGGATCGTCTCGGATGTCCAAAACAAGCACCACGATCACCGCGAGCGGGTAAAGCAATGCGGTGGCAACAAGAATTTGCCGAGCACCAGCAGTGCCTTGCGTATCGTTCATGGAACCCTTTCCTTTGACGTTTAAGGAGTTTTCCGCTCGCGCCGTAACTTTTCGCCTATGAGACAGTCTAAGTCCGGGTTCAAATGATACGACGCCGAAGTGGCCTCCAGCGGACCTGCCAACTCAATCACAGGTTTACGCAGCACCGCTATGGGGAAGTCTTTCCAATCGCGCATCTTTCAACATGATCCGTAGCCTGAAAAGGGGTGAGAACTCGCCTTAGCGCATGCGTGGCACGCGGTTCTCGAAGTATCACGAATAGGCAAAATCGGTGCCTTGCGTAACGATTTCGTAAAACGCTTTGACATCCGCACGCGTCTCAAGACAAAGCGCCATTGCGTCAGCCATGGCGACCACGTGTCCGGCGACCAACGTCTCATAAACTAGCTTCATGAGATTGCCTGACCCGGACGGCCCACATTGATGGATCATCTCACTGCAGGCCTTCAATGCGGCCCGCAACATGGGCAATGGACTGGCCCGCGGTGACGCCAAACTCCGACACGGACGCGGCGACCGCCACTGCGCTTGGATTGAAGACAAAGACGCTGCCCGGAAATGCTGCCGTCAGCTTGGCCGTCGTCGGCATCCCTATCGCACCGGGCCCGATAGATCCTTTGTTCATGACGTTTCCCCCTGAAAAACGTCGGCCTCTTAGAATCCGACGTCGCCACCACCACTGCCACCACCGTTTTGTTGCCACGGCTTCACCAGATTTCCAAAGCGCGTAAAGCGCCCCTCAAAGCTAAGCTCTACCGTGCCAATCGGTCCGTGACGCTGCTTGCCAATGACAATCTCGGCGCGTCCGTGCAGGCGCTCCATCTCTTCTTGCCACTTGCCCATGGCTTCCAGTTCGTGATCGCCGGGCTTTTCGCGTTCCTTGTAATATTCTTCGCGGAACACAAACATCACGACATCGGCGTCCTGCTCGATTGAACCCGATTCCCGTAGGTCCGACAGCTGAGGCCGCTTGTCTTCGCGGTTTTCCACCTGACGCGATAACTGCGACAGCGCGATCACCGGAATATCCAATTCCTTGGCAATCGCTTTCAAACCTTGGGTAATTTCAGAGACTTCGTTGACCCGGCTGTCTTTGGCCGTCGCGGGCCGCACAAGCTGCAGATAGTCCACGATCAACACATCAAGCCCGTGTTCGCGCTTCAAACGCCGCGCGCGCGCCGCAAGCTGGCTGATTGGCAGGGCAGGCGTGTCGTCGATATAAAGCGGGCAGGCTTCCAGCGATTTGGCGGCCTCGACAAAGCGGCGGAATTCGGTTTCAGTCATATCGCCGCGCCGGATCTGTTCTGACGGGACTTCCGATGCTTCGGACAGAATACGCGCCGCCAATTGCTCTGCCGACATCTCAAGCGAATAGAACCCCACAACACCGCCATCGACCGCGCCTTCGGTTCCGTCCTGTCGTATGCCGCGCTTGTACGCCTTTGCTATATTGAACGCGATGTTTGTCGCCAGCGACGTCTTACCCATCGATGGACGCCCGGCAAGGATCAGCAAGTCAGACTTGTGCAAACCGCCCAGTTTCTTGTCCATATCCGTCAGGCCGGTTGAGACGCCTGACATCCCGCCTTCGCGCTGATAGGCGGCGTTTGCCATGTTAACAGCGTCCGTTACCGCGCTGAGAAAGCTTTGAAATCCCTGATTGACCTGTCCAGCCTCGGCCAGCTTGTAAAGCGCCTGTTCGGCCTCAACGATCTGTTCGCGCGGCTCTGACTGCACTTCGACGCGGGCCGCTTTGTCCGAAATATCGCGGCCTAGATCCATCAGCTTCCGGCGGATGGCAAGATCGTAGATCATCTGTGCGTAATCACGGGCGGCGAAAGACGAGATCGCCGCTCCGGCAAGCCGTACGAGGTAATTGGCGCCGCCCAACTCTTTCATGCCGGGATCGTCTTCCAAAAACGCCTTCAGCGTTACGGGTGAAGCCAGCGCGTTCTTTGCGATTCGCGCGGAAGCGATCTCGTAGATTCGCGCATGTACCGGGTCATAAAAGTGGGTTTCATTGATCACTCCGGCGACCCGATCAAACACATCGTTGTTGGTCAGGATTGCGCCCAGAAGCTGCTGTTCAGCCTCGATATTATGGGGCGATGTCTCGGTCTCGCCCACGTCTTTTTCGCCCGTTCGGATCGTTGCGATCTCGTTCATCCTGCCCTCGTCCATAAGGTCCCCACCGTGTCCATTTGGCATACGCTTAAAGGGCAGGCGGCGTCTATCTGGATATCATGTGGACAGCCTGTGGACGCTTTGGGAGCCACACTATATTGCGATACTCGAGGGTCTTACGTCAACATAGTGTGAAATTTCCGCGAAATTAATTTCCCGAACGCGCGTCCTGCCAACGTCGTGGTGCGCGCAGAAACGTCTCGACTTCGCGGAGTGTTTCGTCGTCAAAAGCTTCGCTGTCGCGCGCTTCTTTCAACACGTCCCACCACGTGCACAGGTGATGCAATTGCACCCCGTGATCGGCTAGCGTTTGAATGGTCTCGGGAAAGATACCATAGTAAAAAATCACCGCGGTATGTCTGCAGGTCGCGCCCGTTTCGCGGATCGCATCCACGAACGAAAGTTTTGAGCCGCCGTCGGTCGTCAAATCCTCGACGAGTAGCACGCGATCGCCTTCTGACATCACGCCTTCGATGCGTGCATTGCGCCCGTAACCCTTTGGCTTCTTGCGCACATACGTCATTGGCAATGCCATGCGTTCGGCCACCAAAGCCGCAAATGGAATGCCCGCAGTCTCGCCG
>CAJQNG010000084.1 GCA_905479635.1 uncultured Boseongicola sp.
ATGCACGAATGGCCGCAATGCGAAAGCTGCACCGCAGCGTTGTATGGAGCGGCCAAAGTCCGGTTAGGGCCGTTCATGTTGGTCGGGGCGAGATCGTTTGGCAGGATCGCTGCGATGCGGCTAACGGCAGCAAGGAGCCCATACCTACGATTGCTGCATTTTGTATGAATGCCCGCTTTTGGCCTGCCTCTTGCTAAGGCATAGACTTCTTTCCCGTTTTTATGCGCCATTAGGCTGTAGGAGATTGTTATCTTGGATGTGCCGCCGCCTCTTGAAATGCGTTACGACACGTGTCACATATTTAACGACACGTGACACATAGGGATGCGGACATGGTTGCAACGACCTTTCGGAGTGAGGATGACAAGGTTCCAGCAATTGGTGCTGATACTTTAGTAACGAATGATGCTGTGCGCGCTTTCCAGCTTTTTGGTGGCCACAAGCTTATCAATCATACTGTGCGCAACTCTTTGGACGCGCATGACGTGATAGTGAAGGGCATCTCGTCTCAAGCCCTCATTCACCTCGTCCATAAGGTTTCCGTTCTTTCCTCCGGGGATGCGCTTAGCAAGGCTATCGGCATAAGCCTGCGCACCCTTCAGCGGAGGAAAGCGATGGAGAAAGGAAAGGGTCGGCTTTCCACTGAGCAGAGTAGCCGAGCCTGGCAGTTTGCCGAGATCGTTGCGCAGGCGACGGAAGTCTTGGGTGACCAAGAGGCCGCTGAGGCTTGGATATTGGCCCCGGCTATCGGTTTGGATAACCGCCGCCCGATTGACCTACTTTCTTCTGCGGCAGGGGCCGAGGCTGTCGAGCATCACCTGACGCGCATGGAGTACGGGGTTTACACGTGACGCCCCTGCCACCTCCTCTCGGGGTTGGCGAGCTACGTTTCTGGAGACTCGATCAAAAGCGGCATGCCTCGACGTGGGAAACAGGTGAGGGGTCGTATCGCGTTGGTGGCCGGTGGAACTCCGTGGGGGTCCGAGCCGTGTATACCTCTCTGGATCCTGCGACGGCGATTATGGAAGTTGCAGTCCACAAGGGCTTCAAAGCCTTAGATACATCCCATCACGTTCTGACCTCGGCAATGGTGATTGATCCTGTGGAAGTCTATGTTCTCAATGTCGCCGATGTCCCGAATGAAAACTGGCTGATGCCTGGCTCGCATGGGCCGGGTCAAAAGAGTTTTGGGGATGGTCTCCTTCGCGACCATTTGTTCATCTTGATCCCCTCGACGGTCTCCCGGCATAGCTGGAACTTGATCTTCGACGGGTCAAAGGCGAAGGGTCGATTCAAGGACGTTCAGCAAGAAGATTTCGCCCTTGATCCACGATTACATGTCTGATGATCAAGCAGTGGTATTGACCGGACAGACGGCGAAGTATGCCGGAAAGATGTAAGGTAGCGCATATCGCTTACCCCTACTCTTGCGATCATGCGCATAAGCTCCGCTTCGAAGTGCTTGCTTTCAGAGATGAAAACTTGAAAGCAGATTTTAAGCGCTGATGCGAATTCATCCTTTGTCCGCGTTGCGGTCATTCGTGCATCGTGCAGCATATTCTTGGGCCAAATGAACGCAACGCGGGACAAAGTGGACACAAATTAGCTTTTCGGTCATCATCTCCAACATATGAATATGGGGGTAATCATGAAGAACTTATTTTTCGCGGCATGCTTCCTTCTGCTTGGAACATTGACAGCAAACGCACATGGCAACGTTCAACTCTTGGTGTCTTTTGAAGAGGGCGTGAAGCTGGAGGTTTATGGTTTCGACAAGGATAGAAATCAAATTTTTAGTGAAAAAACGCCTCAGAAAACCTCGTTCGATGGCAAAGGTTATTGGATAGCGCTGATCAACGAAGACCTCGTGTTGTCGGGTCAACTTCGATTTTTGTGTGTGCGTGACGTGCGCGGTAAATGGAGCGTCCCAGCCACGGTCAATAAAGGGCCAAAGGACTTGGTCTGTGACTTCAAGCCACGAGATGTTGGGCGTGGAACTTATATATTTGTCCCTAATCGTAGATGAACGCATGAAAAATTGACTGCATCGGCAACTCCGTCCCGCAGCGCAGTCATTGGTGCCACCTGCAGTGAACGGCGGCTCAGAGCCTTGGACGGATTATTGCATTTTCTGCAGCTAGATCATCGATTGGTTTGAAGTCGAAATCAATTTTTAGCCCCAGCGCATTGACCTTCTCCTCAAACACGACGTGAAAGCCTCGGTGTGAGTGTGTTCGGTGGCGGGACCAAAGTTGTTCATCACCAACTCTTTGGCTGCGTGAAGGTAAGCTTCAACCCGCGCCTGAGACATTTCCATCATAGCGTCCAATTGTGCTGAAGACATTTCTAGTGCTCCTTTCTCGTGGCATCGCTTGAGACCCAAATAATAGAGGCCTCTTTCGTACTGATACCAAGCGCAGAAATCACTGACCTGTCTGTGCCCAATCTCTCATTGCGATTGATGCAATGGTTTGTGGCTGATTGATGAGATTGCTCCATGCCTCGCAAGCTGCATCGACGATGGCATCGTAGGTTTCAAAGACTCGGTTCGAGAGCCAGTTGGATCGCATGTATTGCCAGACATTCTCCACCGGGTTCAGTTCTGGAGACTTGGATGGCAGCAGAATGGCGGTGATGTTCTTGGGCATTGTGAGCTTGCCGGTCGTGTGCCAACCCGCCCGATCCATCAGCACGACGGCATGGGCTTTGCGGGCGACCTGTTTGCTGATCTCTTCGAGATGTAGTTGCATGGCCTCGGTATTGGCGGTTGGCAGGACCAAGGCGGCGCCGGTCCCGCGCTTCGGGCAGATGGCCCCGAACAGGTAGGTATTGTGATAGCGCTGATCGGCAGGCAGGCGGGGCCGTGTCCCCTTGCGCGCCCAGATGCGCACCCGCCCGTTCTTTTGCCCGATGCGGGCTTCATCCTGGAACCACAGCTCAATTGGCGTGCCTTGCGGCAGGTCAGCTATGTGCGTCGCCAGTGTGTTGGCGAAGTTTTTTTAAAAGCCTCGATCACCTGCGGCTCTTGCGCAGGATGCTGCGGGCGACCCGAGATGTGGGAGAAGCCGAGGGCGGCCAGATAGTCGGAGATGACGCTTTTTGAGCACGTCACCCCGAAACGCTCATCGATTATCCGAACCAGATCGATACGTCGCCACCGCACAACGCCATCGGTTTTCCGGTTTGGTCCCGTTTCAACGATCTGAGCCAGTTCCTGCATCTGCTCATCGCTCAGCAAACGGGGGCGCCCGGCCCCCTCCCGGTTTACCAATCCTTCCGGGCCATCTTCATTGAAACGAAGGACCCAATCCCTCAATGTCTGGCGATCCATCCCGCCAATTCGTGCAGCCTCTGTCCTGTTCATGCCGTCATAAACAGCTGCGAGGGCCAGCAACCGACGTATCTGGCGATTGTCACGGCATCGACGCGATAACTGGCGCAGGGTGGGAGCAGTGAAATCACGGCGAAGAGGTATGGCAGCAGGCATGGCAAATCTCCTTTGCCATGGTGAATCAGAAAATCACTGTTGTTTAAATCCTCAATTCTGTCCCACAAGTGCTGACGTCAGACAGCCCGACAACGTAGTTTCAGGCAATACAGACGTGCCTGTGTCCGAAATGGCCAGCTTGAGTTGTCGTCCGATCTTCATTGTCGGGTCGAGGGCCGCGGAAACAGAGACGAGTTTGCATTGGTCTGAAATCGCCGTCGGTCGGCGGTCCATGTAATCCTTATTCTACTGCACGTAAGTTGGCATAATCCAACGGGGCAGGGCCAGGATGATGTCCGGCACCAGAATGATGATCAGCAGCACGATTACCATCGGTAGTAGGATCACTGCCACGTCCCGGAGCGCGTCGATTAGTCGGATCTTGCCGATAGAGGCTGCAATCAGCAGACATAGACCATAGGGCGGTGTTACCAAACCGAATGCTAGGCTCATCACGCCGATGATGGCGAAGTGGATCGGGTGCATGCCGACATGCTGAGTCACCGGATACAGCACGGTGCCGAGGATGATGATCGCTGGAATCGCGTCGATGAACATGCCGATCAGAAGGAAGGCCAACGCGCTCATTATGCCGATGCCGATCACGCCCAGCCCCATTTGGTCGATCTGCGCGACGAGCGCGGCAGGAATCTTGAAATAGGCTAGGCACCAGCCGAAGGCCGAGGCGGTGCCGACGCAAAACAGTGTGATCGCCGCGAAACGGGCGCTGTCATAGAGCACCTTGGGCAGGTCTCGTAACGCGATGGAGCGATAGACGAAGACGCCGAGGATCAGGGAATAGATCACCGCGATCACCGAGGCTTCGGTGGGAGTGAAGAAGCCGCCGACGATCCCGCCGACGATGATCACCGGCGTCATTAGAGCCAGGGCTGCCGAGGCTGCAGCGCTCATCAGCTCGATCAGGGTTGACCGGGTGTGGACGGGATAACCGCGACGCTTGGCGTAGATATATACGGTAATCATCTGCGATCCGGCGATCAGGATGCCCGGCACCACGCCGGCCAGGAACAGCCCGCCGATCGACACTGACATCAGACCTCCCCAGACCACCATCAGGATCGAGGGCGGGATGATCACGCCCATGACGCTGGAACAGGCAGTGATGGCAACCGCAAAGGACGCGTCATACCCTTCTTTGCGCATTTGCGGGATTAACAGCGAGCCGATTCCGGCCGCATCAGCGGTGGAGGATCCGGAGATTCCGGCGAACAGCATCGACACCACGACGTTGACGTGGCCGAGGCCTCCCGGAAGGTGCCCTACCAAGGCACGAGCGAAGCGGATCAGCCGGTCGGTGATGCCCGCCGAGTTCATAAGATTCGCGGCCAGAAGGAAAAACGGCACCGCAAGCAGGACGAAGGAGTTATAGCTCTTGAACATCTCTCGCATCAGCAGGATCGGGGTCAGCCGATCCTGGATGAAGAAAACCGGCACTACCGCCAAACCCAGTGCAAAGGCGACAGGCACGCGGAGGAACACCAGCACGCCGAAGGTGCCGAAGAGGATTGCCGCGACTTCACCGGGACCCATGGGTAACTCCGTTCCGAAGGGCCGTTATGTCGTCCCAGATGCGTTCGATAGTGAAAACGGCCCATGTCGCCCCGGCGATGGGCCAGCCGATATAGATTGCCAGCATCGGCAGCCCCGAGATCTCGGACTGCTGGCGCGCACCCAGCTTGCCGAAATCCCAGCCCCACCACAGGAAAGATAGGGCCGTCACCAGGATGGCCAGGTTGACGAAAGTCCGGAACCCAAATTCAATGACCGGACTGTCGGTGTGAGGGAGAACGTCGACATCGAAATGAGTGCCGTCGCGCACCGCTATCATTGCGCCGACCATTATCAGCCAGACGAAGCAGAAGCGGGCAATTTCCTCGGTCCATATGTAGCGCGGGATGAGCCCGGTGTAGCGACTGAGGATCTGCATCGCCACCGGAAGGATCAGGACCGCCATTAGGACAGTAAGCAGCACTTTAAGAAGGCTATAATAGCCATTTAGCACCGAACGCATGGGGCCTCACTGTCTGGAAAGGGTTGGAAAGACCGGGCCGCGGCGTACCGCGGTCCCTGCCGTTCACTTCACGGCTTCGATCGACTGGAGCACATCGGTCGCGCCGAGCTCTTCTGCATAGGCACGCTTGACCGGCCCGGCGAGCTCCAGAAGCTTGTCGCGCTCGGTGAACTCATGGGTCTTGAGCAGACCCGCATCCTCCATCGCCTTCAGCTTCTCACTGTCTTGGCCGCTTTCGACGTCCCTGCCCAGTTTGCCGCCGGCCTTACCCGCAGTCAGCACGCACTCCTGCTCTTCTGGGGTCAGCCGCTCGAAGGTGGCGTTGGCAAAGGCGATGGGGCGCACAGTGATCGCGTGTCTGGTCAGCGCGATATCGGGGCCGACCTCGTAGAATTTCATTTGCTCGATGCCAGCCGCTTCGTTCTCGGCCGCGTCAATGACACCGGTCTGGATCGCGTTATAGACCTCGTCATAGGCGATGACCGACGGCGCGGCCTCGATCGCCTCGAAGATCCGGGTCTGGATCGGTGCGCCCATGACCCGCATCGGCAGGCCCTTCAGCTCTTCCATGTTGGTGATGGGCTTATTCACGATAAGGTTGCGGGTGCCGCCGCCGGCGTAGCCAATCAGCCGAACGTTGGCCTGTTCCAGCACATCTTGCGCCAGCGGAGCAAGTGCATCCTGCTCCATCACCGCATTCCAATGATCCAGATCACGGAACAGGAATGGCATGTCCATCAGCGGTGCCTTCTGGCTGAAGGTGGACATATGCGACGGGCTGACGATGCCATAGTCGATGGCGATGCCCATGCTCATATTCTCGAAGTAATCCTTCTCGAGGCCGAGCTCGGAGTTCAGGTGCAGGTTGAACGTGAGCGACCCGCCCGAGCATTCACCGGCCACACGCTCGAACTCGCGCAGGGCCTTGGTGAAGGCGTGGTTCTCATCGAATTGCACCGCGCCCACCAATTCCGTGGCGAAAGACGGAATGGCGGTGCAGGCCAGCAGGCCGAGTCCCGCAGCCAGTTTGCTTATGGATTTCATTGTATCTCCTCCCTTTGAGCGAGCCTGGTGTGCCCGTCTCATGTTTTTGGAACGTCTACTATTTCGGCATGTTGCAACTCTGCGGGCCATATGTCTACAATCATTAACAAGACGGATGAGCCCCTGGGCGGGGCGTCGGCGAAAAGCCAGCAGCACAGACCGGAACACATGATGTACGCACCCACTTTTTCGTTTCCCGAATTCTCCGGAAAATCGGTGCTGATCACCGGCGCCTCCACCGGGATAGGCGCGGCGCTGGCCCGTGCCTTCGCCGCTCAGGGCGCAAAGGTTGGGTTGCATTACAATTCCAGCCGGGAGGCCGCCGAAACCCTTGCGCGCGAGATCGAAGGGGCCGGCGGCACGGCAGTTCTGGTAAAGGCCGATGCCTGCGATTCCGCTGCCCTGGCCGCAGCAGTTGACGAGGCAGCGGACAAGTTGGATGGGCTGAACGGGCTGATCAACAACGCCGGCGGCATGGTCAAGCGGATTGCGTACGAGAACGCGACCGAGGAAGACTACGACCAGATCATGGACCTGAACGCCAAGTCCATAATCACCGCATCTCGCGTGGCCCTGCCGCATCTGAAGAAGAAGGGCGGCTTTGTGATTAACACCACGTCAGTCGCGGCACGAAACGGGGCAGGCGGCGGCGCGGGGCTCTATGGGTCGTCCAAATCCTTTGTCTCGAACGTCACGCGGGGCATGGCGAAGGAGTGGATCGGCTATGGCATCCGCGTCAACGCAGTGGCCCCCGGGGTCATCACCACACCGTTCCACGAGCGCTATTCGACCCAGGCCCAGATGGATGCGATGCTGGCCACCGTGCCCCAGGGTCGCCTCGGCATTGCCGAAGACTGCGTTGGTGCCTTCCTCTTCCTCGCCTCCGAACAGATGTCGTCTTATGTTATCGGCCAGACCATCGAGGTTAATGGTGGCCAGCTCATGCCCTGAGGGGGCACTGTCAGAAGAAATTGGCTTGAGGCGGGTAGGGCGGTTTTGTAGCGTCCATCCATATGTAATCGGCGGAACAATACTCGGCCACGAGCTGGGCGTGGTGTCTTCCCGCCTCGTCGTTGTCGGGCACTGATGACCACGTGGCACCCCTTGAGATGCGGAGACATGTCTTCGGGCCACTTCCCCGCTCCGTCCGTGTTGCAGGTCACCACTAGAGCGCCGTCCTAAAAAACTGAATCGAGGGGATTCCCACACGGCTTGATTTGTGATTCACCATATTTGGAGGTGGATTATGGGTAAATCACTATCATTGGACATCCGTGAGCGTGTTGTTTCCTTAGTTGAGGACGGG
>CAJQNG010000085.1 GCA_905479635.1 uncultured Boseongicola sp.
GATCGTGTCAAAGGCTGCCTTCATTTGAGAGAGACATGATGCCTTCGGTAGTTCCATCTCCGTATGTGATACACTGCCAAGGTGCTGCATCTGGTCCAACACCGACTATGACCAAGATATTGGCCTCGCGCGGCTCGGACGATAGGATACGAACTTCACTGTTCCCGGTCGTTTGAGCTACTGCTGCTAAACAATCTTGGTTCGCGCGGTTAGGAGGCGGCGTTGCGGAACCGGTATCTTCGACGCAAGCTGTTAGTAGAGATCCGAATAGCAAGCCTGAAGCAAGTTTAAGAGCTATATTCGTGTTCATAGTTTTTCCTTTTGTTATTTTGTGAATTTGACGTTTGTTTGCAGGAGGATCTGAAGCATGCAAAAGTTCAAAACCGACTTCCCCAACGAATACATCAATTGCACTGATTATACTGATAATCGCCAAACTCGATGTAATCTCTGTTACCGTCCTTGAATATTAAGAATTCCGACCGGTCCTCTCCTAAAAGTGCGACCACAAACCCACGTGGCGGCTGCGTATTTCCAAAGTAACTATAAGCCGTCATCGCACGCGTAGTCTCGCCGTTGACTGTCACGATCGCGTCCCATTCGTTCTGCGCATCATCAAGGATCAAGTACTCGATCTGGCGTTTCACTTGGCCACCGCCACAATACACGATCCCTTCTGGGGCTTCTGTTGCACTGCTCGCTGTTTGAGGTGCCGAGCCGCAAGCGGTTCTGAGCGATCTAATTGCTCTACCCGACCCTTTCAGGTCGAATATTCCATAACTCACATCCTGATCCACCATCGAGAGGTTTAGCACAGCGTTGGCCGCGATTCCGTCCAAAACAAAACCATAGTCAGATGCATCATTGAACAAGATCTCAACCGGATAGTTGTCTACAATCTGCAAACTTGCATTGACGCGACCAACTTGGAAGGCGCCAACTTCAGTTGATCCGTTTTTCATGAAGCGAATAGACATCGCTTGTTTGCGAACGATGTCTTGGCTGTCCTCATAGCCTGCTGGCGCAAACCGTATCCGGTCGCACTGCAATTCCAATGACATGTTATTGGACTGGATTGTCGCATTGGGTGTCGCTCCACTATTAAAACCCCATTCGGCAAAAGCCGGTAAAGTTGAATATGCGATCAGCCCTAATGTCGCTACTACAAGTTTCCACATTTTGTTTCCTTCATCTTGACAACTCCCCGTTAGGCATAGGCTCCAATTTTTGACGTGCTCAACTGGTTGTTCACGAGCGCTTCTGCAAAGGTAACACCAGCTGCAACACCATCGATTACTGGTAGCCCAAATTCCTCGCTGAGCTCCGCCATAAGGGCCGCCATCCCCGCACATCCCAGAACGATTGCTTCTGTATTGTCTTGAGCGATTGAGTCGCGAATTTCAGACCTGATTTTGAACAATGTTGCCGGATCGCCTTCTTCCAGTTTCAGGACGGGAATGCCGGTTGCCCGAACGCTTGCGCATTTCTGGGCCAATCCATAGCGCATTAGGTTGTTTTCCAGACCAGGTACAGAGCGTGAGAGCGTTGTGATGACGCTGAACTTGTTGGCGATCATGCTGGCTGCGTGATAGCCAGCCTCGCCGATGCCTAAAACGGGTACTTTGACCAACGTCCGCACCGCATCAACGCCGGTGTCATCGAAACAGGCGATCACAATCGCATCCACATCGGGATGCCGCGCAACTTCGGCCAGCAGGCCGGGAATGCAGGTCGCGACATCCAGAAAACCCTGAATGCTGGCCGGTCCATCTTGCGAGTTGGTGGCGATGATCTCGGTATCCTGGCGGGCAACGGCCCTTGCAGCAATCGCAATTTTATCCGTCATGGAGCTGGTTGTGTTCGGGTTAACAACTAGGATTTTCATATCAGCTCACACCTCGCCGCCAAGATAGGCGGCCTTGATCCGGTCATCGTGCAGCAATTCCTTGGAGTTACCTTCGATGACAACGTTTCCGGTGGCCATGGCGTAGGCACGGTGCGAAATACTCAGCGCCATGCGGGAGTTCTGTTCCACCAGCAGAACAGACACACCTTCGTCGCGGTTGATCGCAACAATTGAACGGGCAATGTCCTGCACCAGCTTGGGGGCTATCCCAAGACTTGGCTCATCCAGCAGCAACAGTTTGGGCTTTGCCATCAACGCGCGGCCGATCACCATCATTTGCTGTTCACCGCCAGATAGCGTCCCTGCCGCCTGAGAGAAGCGTTCTTTCAGGCGAGGAAAGCGGGTCAGGATGCTATCGAGGGTAAGCTGAATGTCTGCTTTGTCGCTTCGGGTGAAGGCCCCCATCATCAGGTTGTCTTTGACCGACATGAACGGGAACACGCGGCGACCTTCGGGCACCATGGCGATGCCGCGTTTGACGATGTCCGAAGGATCGGCGCCGTCCACGCGCTCGCCTTGGAATGTCACAGAGCCCTTCACAGGCTTTGCCAACCCAGTGATGGAGCGCAAGATTGATGACTTGCCCGCCCCATTAGCCCCGATCAGGGCAACGGTTTCACCTTGGTTCACGTGCAAGGACACACCTTTCAGCGCGTAAACATGATCGTAGTAGAGTTCGACGTCTTTGAAATCCAACATGGCTGTCATGATTTACATCCCGATCTCATCGTCGACGCTGCCAAGATAGGCCTCGATGACTTTTTCATTGTTCTGGATTTCAGACGGCGTGCCCTCGGCGATTTTTTCGCCAAAGTTCAGGACCACAATCCGATCCGAGATATTCATGACGGCAGGCATATCGTGCTCCACCAGCATGACCGTCACGCCGCGTTCATCCCGCACAGAGCGCACCAGATTGACCATATTCATGGTTTCATCGTGGTTCATCCCCGCAAATGGTTCGTCTAGCAGCAGCACCTTTGGGTCCGTCGCAAGGCCGATCGCAATGCCAAGCGCGCGCAGGCTGCCCTGCGGCAAATTGCTGGCTTGTTCATTGCTGATCTCGGACATGCCCAGAAAATCCAGCAACTCGTCCGCATATTTTTCAAAGGCGGTCACATCGTCCTTGGCCGTCTTTGACCCCCAAAAATATCCCGCCAGCGAGGCCTTGGCGCGCAGGTGCTGCGCCACCACGACGCTTTCACGCACTGTCATGCTTTTGAAAATCGTGGTTTCCTGAAACGTGCGCACGACACCTTTGCGTGCCACGATATGTGGTTTTAGGTTGGAAATCCGTTCACCTTGATAAAGTACTTCGCCGGATGTGGTTGGCGTAAAGGAAGATATCATCTTGAACAGGGTTGATTTCCCGGCACCGTTTGGGCCGATCA
>CAJQNG010000086.1 GCA_905479635.1 uncultured Boseongicola sp.
GACGGTGCGAAACGTCTTTGCTGGCGTGTCGGGTCAGATGGGCGTGCTCGCCGGTGATATGATCGCATCAGGCTATACGGGCGATCACGACGGAGTAGCGCAGGTCTTTGGACATGTGGTATCCGACAGGTTTGATGCGGCAGCGTTCTCAGACGGTTTGGGGGAGCGTTGGGAGGTCAGCCGCAACTACTTCAAAATGCACTCGTGCTGTCGCTACAATCACGCGGCACTAGATGCGCTGGCAACGTTGCGCGCGGCATCTGCAGGGCTGGATCACTCGGCTGTTGAGAGTGTCTTGGTCGAAACTTATTCGCTCGCAGTCGAACTGGATGACCCGGCCCCGAAGAACGTCCTGGCGGGAAAATTTTCCGTGCCGTTTGCGATGGCTTCTGCACTGGTCAACGGCTCAACCGGGGTGGATAGCTTCACCATGAAGAATGTCGAGGACCCTAGGATCTTAGATCTGGCTCAACGCGTCAAGGTGGTCGAAGACGTGGCGATGACCGCACGTCTGCCCCATAAGCGCCCTGCTCGTATTACACTGACGATGAAGTCTGGACAGGTATTGCAAGCGGCTACCGAGACCAACCGAGGCGACTGGTCTGACCCATTCCCAGCCGTCGAGATACGCGAGAAATACCTGTCGCTCGCAACGAGACTTTGGCGCGAGGATGCTGCTATCCGCATATGGGACATGGTCATAGAAATTGGCGCAGCCCCTTCCCTTGAGCCCCTATTTACTGAAATGGCGCGCGCGTCCCGCTAACCTACTTTATAAAGGTAATTTGTCATGAGAGAGATCGTCATTGGCGCGGCCCAAATGGGTCCCATTCAACGCGCGGACACCCGCGAAGAGGTCGTGGCTCGGATGATCGCGCTGCTCGATCAGGCGCATATGGCAGGCTGCACGCTGGTGGTTTTTCCGGAGCTTTGCCTCACCACCTTCTTTCCGCGCTGGTACTTCGAAGACCAAGCCGAGGTAGACACTTGGTTCGAGTCAGAAATGCCCAATGCCGAGACCCAACCCTTGTTTGAGCGCGCGTGCGAACACGGCATCGCAATCTCGATTGGTTACGGAGAATTGACCCCGGATGGGCACCATTTCAACACCCAAATCCTAACGGATACACAGGCCAATATTATCGGCAAATACCGCAAAATTCACTTGCCCGGGCATGATGAGTTTGACTCCGAGCGCAGCTTTCAGCATCTCGAAAAGCGCTATTTCGAACCCGGGGATCTGGGTTTTCCGGTGTTTCGCAACATGGACGCATGGATGGGCATGTTGATCTGCAACGACCGCCGCTGGCCTGAGGCGTACCGCGAGATGGGATTGCAGGGCGTCGAGCTGGTCGTACTGGGGTACAACACGCCCTCAGGAAACTCCCAAAATGCGGGTGAAACAGCCGAGATGCGCGGGTTTCATTCTGACCTATCGGTACAAGCAGGCGCTTACCAAAACTCCGCCTGGGTCGTGGCTGTGGCCAAGGCTGGCAACGAGGATGGTCATCCTCTGAATGGCGGCAGCGTTATCGTGTCTCCAGACGGTGTCATCATGCAAAAGGCGCAAACCGACGGCGACGAGCTGCTGGTGCAAGCCTGCGATATGGATGCCACGAAATTTGGCAAAGCTTCGGTGTTTGATTTCAAACGTCATCGCCGGATTGAGCATTACAAACGGATCGCAAGCCAAACAGGCGTGGTCTACCCCGATGGGACGAAAGGATAATTCATGGCGCATGATCTTGCGATCCGGGGTGGGCTACTGGCCACTGCAACCGAGACCTATCGCGCCGATATCGGCATCCGTGACGGGCGCATCGTCACCATATCCGAGGCGATCACAGACGCCGAGGATGTGATCAACGCCACCGACCGCATTGTAATGCCCGGCGGGATAGAGGCCCACTGCCATATCGCCCAAGAAAGCGGAATGGGTGTCATGACCTCGGATGACTACGAGAGCGGATCAATCTCGGCGGCCTTTGGCGGAAACTCCAGTTTTATACCCTTTGCCGCGCAGAAAAAGGGCCAAAGTCTTACCAACACGATGCAAACCTATGACGCACGTGCGGCGCCAAAATCTGTTCTGGATTGGTCATACCACCTGATTCTGACCGACCCGACGAAGGCGGTTTTGGCCGAGTTACCGGAGGTTTTTGCCAAGGGTGTTACCTCGTTCAAGGTATTCATGACCTACGCGAGTCGCGTATCGGACGCGCAATTTCTTGATATTTTATCGGTTGCAGGCAAACACGGCGCGCTGACTATGGTGCATGCCGAGAACCACGACATGTTAGACTGGATGGCGCGCAGATTGGTTGATGGCGGCAATGTTGCGCCGCGGTATCACGCCCCCTCGCGTCCCGGATTGGCAGAAGAAGAAGCGATCAACCGCGCGATCTCGCTGGCCCGATTGGCCGAAGCGCCACTGTTTATTGTCCATGTTTCGACGCCTGCAGGCGCGGAGCTTGTGGCAAATGCGCGGGCCAAGGGCGGTCAAGTTTGGGCCGAGACTTGCCCGCAATATTTGTTTTTGACCCGCGAGGACATCGACAAACCGGGGATGGACGGTGCAAAGTTTATTTGCTCGCCACCTTTGCGCGACGCGCCAACCCAAGCCGCGTTATGGCAGCATGTGCAGGCTGGATCATTGTCGCTTGTGTCGTCAGATCACGCGCCTTACCGCTATGATGATTCTGGGAAATTTAGTGCAGGGCGTGATGTGAACTTCCGCGAAATTGCCAATGGTATGCCCGGAATTGAGATGCGTTTGCCATTGTTGTTCTCTGAAGGCGTCGGCAAAGGTCGGATCAGCCTCAATCAGTTTGTCGCGCTGGCATCAACCAATGCTGCAATGATCTACGGCATGATGCCGCGCAAGGGCACCCTGTCTGTTGGCGCGGATGCCGATATCGCGATTTGGGATCCAAATGAAACGCGCGTTGCCGGTGAGATGCATGACGCGATGGATTATAATCCGTTCGCGGGGATTGAGGTGACGGGCTGGCCTGTAACGGTTCTGGGACGCGGTCGGCGCATCGTGGAAAACGGCAAATTGATTGCAGAGCCTGGCTCAGGCCAGTTTATCAAACGCGCGCCCCTTGATCTGACCGGGCACCCCGGACAGCCCGTGCCGGAGCTTGATCCTGCCCAGAATTTCGGAGCGAACCTGTCATGAGTGGTCCAGTCCTTGTGATCAATCCAAATTCCAATCCGGCCGTAACGGCAGGTCTTGATGCCGCCATGGCGCCGTTTCGAATTGCAGGTGGCCCACCAATCGAGTGCCTGACGTTGGCTAAAGGCCCGTTCGGGATTGAAAGCCAAGCCGATAGCGATGCTGCGGTCTCGCCCCTACTGGAGGTTATACGGGCACGCGCGGATGCTACAGCGGTCGTGATTGCTTGTTACTCCGATCCCGGCCTTGATGCGGCGCGCGAGGCAACATCGGCCCCGGTGTTCGGCATGCAAGAAAGTGGATTTCTGACCGCAATGGCGCGAGGCGATCGAATTGGAGTGATCGCCATCTCCGAAGGCTCCATTTTGCGGCATCGAAAATACCTGCGCCGGATGGGTGTATTGGATCGAATGGTAGCCGAGCGGCCCCTCAACATGTCTGTAGCCGAAACCGCGTCTGGCTCAGGGACGTTTGCGCGGCTTCAGTCTGTATCAGAGGTTTTGGTGCGCGAGGACCATGCGGATGTCATCGTGTTGGGCTGTGCGGGGCTGTCGGCTCATCGCAGAAGTTTGGAGGCCGCTTTGGGACATCCGGTTGTCGATCCGACCCAAGCCGCCGTTGCGATGGCACTTGGTACCGTTATGGTTCAGTCGAGCTTGTAGTGCGCCTCAAGCGCGTCGTAGCGGTCCTTGCCCACAAGGCGTTGGCGTTCGGAGAAGTCCGCGAGTTTATCGATCACACCACCGACGTCGCCCTCGGCTTTAAGCGCGCCCAGAACCTCGCTCATCGCGCGCATGGCTGCTTGCAGAGGCGTGTTTGCATAGAGCACTATCGAGAAGCCAAGCTCGGCCAGTTCGGCCTGCGGCGTCAGAGGGGTTTTGCCTCCAACCACCATATTGGCAACCTGTGGCACACTGAGCCGTCCCGTGATCACCCGCATTTCTTCGATTGATGTCGGGGCCTCGACGAAGGTCATGTCGGCGCCAGCTTCGATGAACGCTTCAGCGCGGTCGAGTGCGGCCTCAAGCCCCTGCACGGCGCGTGCATCTGTGCGTGCGATAATTAGCGTATTGGGGTCTTCGCGCGCATCGACTGCTGCTTTAACCTTAGAGACGGCCTCAACCAGCGGGATGACAGCTTTTCCCGCGAAGTGCCCGCATTTCTTGGGGAAAACCTGATCCTCGATTTGCATCGCAGCGGCCCCGGCGCGTTCGATCATGCGCACGGTGCGCTGGGTGTTGATAGCATTGCCAAATCCAGTGTCGATATCAACGATCAATGGAAGATCTGTGATCTCGGAGATGGCCGAAACGGTGCTGGCAAGCTCGGTCAGAGTGATCAATCCGATATCGGGCACCCCAAGGTAGGTGTTCGCGATCCCTGCCCCGGTGACATAAACTGCATCGAACCCTTGATCCGCGATCACGCGCGCGGTCAAGGCGTTGCCTGCACCCGGCAAGATCATGGCATCACGACGCTCCATTCGGGCGCGAAAACCTTTGCGGCGATCGGCTAATGTGTCTGTCATTGGCGCAACTCCTCATCCGTTACCCAGTCTTCGACCGCGGACCTGCTACTGCGCAAATGAGCGCGCATCGCGGCTTCGGCCGCATCTGGATCGTGCGCCCGCAAGGCGGCTACGATACATTTGTGTTCTTCGAGTGCTTCGGCCGGACGGCCCGGACGCATCGAAAGGCGGTGGCGGTATAGGCGAAGCAGCGAGTAAAGCTCACCCGCTAGCATGCCCGACAGCCGCGCATTGCCGCAGGCGGCAAGTATCACCTGATGGAAATCGCCGTCGCCGGGCTCCTGAAAATAACCGCGCCCTGCCCGCATTGCGTCCGCCTTTTCATGCGTCGCCAACATGTCTTCAAGCCGCACAAGATCTGTCTCGCCCATATTCTGGCTGGCGAGACGGCAAGCCATTCCTTCAAGGCTTTCGCGGACTTGGAGTAGGTCCAGCAGATCATCTTTTGACAGCGACACCACCCGCGCGCCCTGATTGGAGATCCGCGTGACCAGCTTACGCCCTTCGAGCTGACCAATGGCCTCACGCAGCGGCCCGCGCGAAATCCCGAACCGGCGCGCCAGACCGCTTTCGCTGAGCCGCTCACCGGGGCCCAGTTCACCTTCCATAATCGCCTTCTCGAGCCGTTCGAGCGCGAGGCCGGAAAGATTCTGCGCAACAAGGCGCTCTGATCCGTTTGTACCGCTCAAGACTCTTCCTCCGCTGGCCGCTGTGACCTGAAATGCGTCGCTATCTGGCCCACGCTTGTGGACCATACCCCGTCAATCTGCGCGACTCGCCGCAATCCATCGTCGAGGTAGCGAATACGATGGGGCATTCCGAAAAGCCATGGATGTAGCCCAATGACCGCTACCCGCCCTTTCTCGCCTGCCAAAACTTGAACCGCTTCTTCCAACATTCCCGACCAGCGCGGCGTGGGAACGCGCCGGTGCCACAGGCATTCCACATCATCAAGCTCTGACATTTGCGGCACGGAGATCATCGCAGGCGTTGTCGACATCCAGTAGGGCTGATCGTCGTTGGGCCAATGGGCGATCCACTCGATCCCCGCGCGCGCCAAAAGGGCAGCAGAGCGCGTGCTTTCGCTAAAATCCTGTGCAATCCAGCCTTTAGGGCGTGTGCCGGTGGCGCTCTGAAGCGTATCAAGACAGGTCTCGATCAAAGCGGTCTCTTCAGTCTCGGGCATGCGCGAGGTGACCATCGCATCAGCTAAATCGCCATGAGCTACGATCTCCCAGCCTCGAAACAGCGCTTCTTCGATCAAGACCGGATACCGCTGGGCGGCGGATGCATTGACTGCAAGAGTGGCCGTCAGTTCGTATTTGTCGAGGGTTTCGAAGAGCCGGAAAATTCCGATCCGGTTGCCGTATTCACGCCAGGTATGCGTGCGGTAGTCGGGCTGGAATTTACCGTAGGGGTCGCGAAAGCGAGGATCGGCGTACCCGTCTGCTGTGGCCTCAACAGGCCAATGTTCAAGATAGACCACAGGCGCGAATGCCACGCCGGCAGCGTTCGGCCAATCGAGGGGCGCGCGTCCCGACACGCTCCGATAGGGATAAAGCGCGTGGTCCATGCCTGCCGAAGTGGTCATAGGGCCTCACTCCACTGATCCGACAGATACCAATCGGCAATCTCAGCACCGGTTGCCATCCAGACCTTGTCATGACTGACCACATGGCGCAGCGCTCGTTCCAGCGCGCGAATGCGGTGCGGCTGACCCATAATGTAGGGATGCAACGCGATGCAGACCACGCGGCCATGATCCGCGCCCTCGCGCCAAAGCGTATCGAAGTGATCAATCACCATCTGGGCGAAATCATCGGCCTCAAAATGGTGCCGCCAGACCATCGCGTCGTTGATATCCATTTGGTACGGCAAGGTGATGAGCTGGCCTGAGCGTACATTCATCTGTGTTGGCTGATCGTCGTGATACCAGTCGCAATAATAGCTGATCCCAGCTTCGGCTACGAGATCCGGTGTGTTCTTGGTCCAAGTGGCAGCAGGAGAGAACCAACCGCGCAACATGCGTCCCGTCAGTGTCCGGTAAATCTCGACGCATTGGCCAATCGCTTCGCGTTCGGCCTGCTCAGGCATCTCCCAATGATAGCGAGTGTTATAAAGGCCATGGGCCATGACATCCCAACCGCGCGCTTCTGAGGCTTCAAATATCTCGGGGTAGTGCAGCCAGTTGGCTAAATTGAGCGACAGCGTCAGGGGAATGCCCAGATCATCGGTCACCTCTGCTATGCGCCAAAGCCCAACCCGATTGCCAAAATCGCGCAAGCCGTAACCCAACACATCAGGGTGCGGGGTGCGTGGCCATGCGTCGCGGCCTCCGGTGGCTGGGGGCAGGTATTCGTAGTGCTCTACGTTGGGCACAACCCAGACTGCCACGCGGGCGCCATTCGGCCAAGTTAGTCGTGGCCTGTCGGTAATGGGTTGATAAGGCACACGCTCTGAGGTCATGGTGCGGCCGTATTCGAAGGAGATGAAACATGGCGCACCAAGCGGATCTTGCCCTCAGAGGCGGCGTTGCTTTCCTGCCCGGATTGGGTCTTCAGCAGGCCGATATCTTGATCACGGATGGCGCGATTGCTGCCATTGCAGCGCCCGGCGCGGGTGAGGCGCGCGAGATAGTCGATGTCACTGGTCTGACGGTTCTGCCCGGTGCTGTAGACGCACATATTCATTTGGGTCACGGCATGGACATCGCCCGCCCGCGTGTGCCCGAGGATGCTAAGAGCGAAACTGGTGCGGCGGCCATTGGCGGTGTGACGAGCTTCATCTCGTTTGTCATGAGCCCCGAGCCCTATAGCCCTGTTTTCGATGAGCTTTGCCGGATCACTGAAGCGGGTGCTCGGGTTGATTTCAGCTTTCATTTCGTGATCGCAACCGAGGATCAGTTGGCTGAATTGCCCGACCTGATCAAGCGCGGCGCACCGAGTGCAAAGCTGTTCATGAACATTCGGGGCAATGAGGGTGCGCGGCTTGGATTGCCGGGCACGGATGATGGGTTTTTGTTCCGCTTGCTGGAAGTGCTGGCGGCCAACAATGGACTCCTGTGCCCGCATCCGGAGAATATCGAAGTGGCTTGGGTTTTGCGCGACCGCGTAACGGCCGCAGACCCCGACGGCATTGGCGGACTGGCGACGTGGAACGACACGCGCCCGCCCTTTGTTGAGGCAGATGCCCTTTCGCGCGCCACCTACTTTGGCCGGATCACTGGAGCACCCGTGCATGCTGTGCACACCTCGTCTGGAGAGGCGCTCGATGCGGCTTTGCGCCAGCGCGCGGCCGGCTCGGACGTGTGTATCGAGACCTGCATCCACTACCTGACCCACGACGTCACAAGCGCCATAGGCCCGATCGGCAAGGTCAACCCGCCGCTGCGGACCCCCGAGGATCGCGAAGCACTTTGGGCTGCGATTGGGCGCGGAGACATCGACACGATTGCGACCGATCACATCCATCGCCCGATCAGCTGCAAAGAGGGCGGCATTTGGAAGGCGCAACCGGGCTTTCCCGGTCTCGACGCGTTCCTGCCGGCCATTTTGACCTACGGGCACGACAAGCGCGGCCTGCCTTTGGACAAACTCATTCCATTGGTCAGCGAGAACCCTGCCCGCCGTATGGGTTTGAACACCAAAGGCGCGCTGCGCCCGGGTGCGGACGCAGATATCGCGGTGGTCGATTTGAACGCTGACTGGGTAGTCGGCAAGGATAACCTTGGGACCGACGCGGGCTATTCTATCTATGAGGGCGAACGCATGAGTGCGCGGGTCGTCCATACGATGACGCGCGGACGATTTGCCTTGCGCGACGGCGCGCTCCAAGCCGATGCGGTGGGAACTGGGCGGTTTGTGGTCCGCGAGATCACGTAAGGCGGGCTCAGACACGGCGGCCCCGCACGGCATAGAGCCGCCCTTGGTGGCAAGCGTCGCCCGTCAACAGGGTGGCGTCGCCAGTAGCCTCGGCACCGATGCCGCATTCCTCAACGATCTCGAACCGCGCGGCGATCCAAGCGGCAACGTCGCGTGCGGCCAGCGGTGTGAACGGGCCTTGGTTGGGGATTTGGGCCTTTGACTCTGTCTCCAGCCAAAGCGCGCCATAGGCGGAACTTATGTTGCGCGTGCTTGCGATGATCGTGCCGCCGGGTGCCAGCACACGTGCCGCTTCGTCCAAGAACGCGGCCGGGTCCGGCATGTGTTCGAGCACTTGAGGCAATACCACCAAATCAATCGAGCCATCTGCGTAAGCAAGCTTGCCGTTTGGCATCAAATCGAATGTGACGTGGGCGAGGTTGTTCCCCTCACGGCGCAGTCGTTCTTCGATGAAGCTGAGATTGTTTGGCGAAAGCTCGGCCACTGAGAAGCGCACATCAGGTCCAAGCCGGTCCAAAAGCACGGTTGTCGTTGTCCCGCCCCATGGCATGATCTCGACGACGCGCGCGCCGGGTTTCACCTCCCCCAGCAATCCATGCTCGGCCTCAAGCGCATCGCCTTGCCTGCGCGACACATAAACCCCCGCTAATGGAGATTTTGCCCAAACCGAGTAACCGCGAAAATCGCCAATCTGATCCCAGCTCCATTCCGTAGGGTTCCACTGGGCGAATGGATTGGAATCGTTTCTAATTTCCCAAAACGGATAGGTATCTGCCTGTTTGACCGGGTAGAGGCTTGCGGCTGGGCGTTCGAATCGCTCCCACGAGAAAATCTCGGAAACGGGTCTGCGCGGTGCCTTCATTTTGGGCGCTGTGCTTTTTGCTCGACCAATAGCGAGCGCTCCGATCACATCGAAGGTCTGGGGCAAACCGATCATTTCGCGCAAAGCTGCCTGATCGCCGATGCCTGCATTCCAGATGCATTGGAACCCGCGCAAATGCGCCGACAGCATCATGTGATAGCATGCCCCCGCAACCGACTGCACGATGGAGAAGTTGCCATGGGTCCAGCCCTTCTGGAAGCACAGATAAATCAGGGCGGAGCATTCGGCAAAGTGGTGGTTCCCACCGGAAATATCACGCGCGCGCTCTTTGCGGACCGGATCGGCCACAATAATAAAGTGCCAGTTTTGCTGATTGCACGAAGAAGGCGCTTCAACGCCGTCGCGAACGATATCTTCGAGGGTTTCTGGCGCGATCATGGAGCTGTCAAAGTCGCGGCACGACGCGCGCATTGCCAACTTATCGAGTAGGTTTCGCACCTCGGCGGCAGGGGCTTGCGGCTTGGCCGCACGGGCATCTTGGCGCAAATTGGTCAAAATCAAATCCCCCCAAACTAAATGTCATCGTTGACAAGTCTTCGTCAGGTTCGCAAAACTGTCAACAGTTGACCGATTGGGTATGGGAGAGTTCTAATCACTGGAAAACAATATTTTCCGGACGATGTCCTTAACCATCAGAGGAAAGGATTTTTTCTATTGCAGAAATATTTGCCACCTCTGTACCGATCAGGTTTTCAATGAAAACAAACCGACCGCCCGGAACGGGCGGCAGATAACTAGGGAGACGTTCATGTTTAACCGTTTTACCAGCATCGTCGGCGCAGCGATCCTTGCCGCGGGCGCTGCGAGTGCGCAGGATGTGACCTTACGCTGGGGTCACTATCTGGGAGACTCAGCTTTCCTTCAGGCCGAGAAGGACTTTGCAGAGGCAGTCACAGCCCGGACAGAAGGTCGCGTGACCATCGAGATCACTTACGCGGGTGGCCTTGGAGCCGGCAACGAAGTGATGACACTTGCAGGCCGTGGCGCCATTGACATGGCCTCTGTCGTGCCGGGCTACTACGCCGATCAACTGCTCTTCTGGCGCGCCTATCAGATCCCCTTCGTCTTTGAGAGCCCACGTCAGGCGATGGAAATTTCAGCCGCCGCGTTTCAGGACCTGCCCTACTTTCAAGAAGAATTGTCGAAGTTCGGCGTCAAATTTTTATTCCACCAACCTCTGGGCGGTTACTACCTGACCGGTTCGGACGAGAACTGTGACAGCGTGGCGAACCTATCGGGCAAAAAGATCCGCTCGTTTGGTGCCGATATCCCTAAAGCGCACGAAGCAGTTGGTGCCGTGCCAGTTTCGGTTGGTGTGGGCGAGGTCTACGAGGCTCTTCAAAGCGGTTCTCTTGATTATTCGTTTCTAAACCGCGGCAACATCCTGTCCAATCGCCTCTTCGAACCAGGCCCGTACAGCTGCGGTCCGGTCATGGCCATCACTGGCCACCTGATCGTTGTAAACGAAGACGTATGGGACTCTCTCTCAGCTGAAGATCAGGCGATCATGCAGGAAGAGGCCACTAAGGCTGGCCAAGCCTATATTGGCAACATCGAAGCTGCCGAAGAAGCAGCAGGCGCGGCAATCGTCGAAGCCGGGGGCACGATCAAGCCTTTCCCAACTGAAGAACTGGCAAAGTGGAAAGACGCAGCTCCTGATCTTCTCCAGAACTGGGTCGATGACATGGCCTCTCGCGGAATGGGCGACGAGGCCACTGAAGTAGCTGCATACTGGCGCGCAATCATCGACGCCGACTAAGCACAAAACTTCGGTGGCGGGCGAAAGCGCCCGCCACCATCCATCGGCGATAGGCATCTCTGTGAAAATCATCTCCCGTATTGTCGAACGACTAGCTCTCATCATCTTGATGATTGGTGGTGTTGGGATGTTAATGTCGATGTTCCTCGGTGTGGCCGATATCGTTGGAACTCAAGTGCTTCTGATACCAGTACCCGGCCCGCGCGAATTGACCGAAAGCACTATGGTACTCATCGTGTTTGGAGCGCTAGCTTACGCGCAAATTCGCCGCGCCCATATTCGGGTAGAGCTCGTATATTTCCAAATGCCGCCGCGGGTGCGCGCGATAATGGACGTAATAACCGATTTGGCAGCCATCGCTTTTTTTGGATTGATCCTGTCGCAGGCCATTCCCGAAGCCCAGTATTCCGTGCAAATTGGGGAAGCAACAGTCGGTCTAATTAGGTTCCCGCTCTGGCCTGCCCGGTTCATCCTGGCAGCTGGATGCGCCCTTATGATCATCCAACTGATTCTGCATCTGATCGAAGATCTGATCCGCATCAAGACCGGCGAGGGGCTCGACAATGATCCGCTCGAAATCCACCAGAAAGTGGAGTGACAGCAAATGTTTGATCCGGCAACCGCAGGTGTCATTGTCGCAGTTATCCTTTTCTTTCTCCTATCGACCGGTACCCACATCGGTGTCGCGCTCGGTCTGAGTGGTTTCATCGGTATCTTTATAACAATCAATGAGCGCGCCGCCTTAGCACAGGTAGCGACAATCCCGTTTTCGACGACAAATTCCTTCACACTGGCCGTGATCCCCCTCTTTATCCTGATGGGATCGCTTGCAACTCAGGCTGGATTGACCACCGACTTATACCGAGCGGCATATAACTGGCTTGGCAAGATCTCAGGCGGCCTTGCGATGGCCACGACATTGGCCTCGGCAGCCTTCGGCGCCGCTTGTGGATCGACCATCGTAAACGCCGCGGTTTTCACGAAAATGGCCATGCCCGAGATGACTAAATTCGGCTACGACAAGCGTCTCTCCGCGGGCTGCATCGCAGCCTCCGGCACTCTGGCTTCGCTCATCCCGCCGTCGATCTTGATGATCATCTATGCCGTAATCACCGAGCAATCTGTGGCCCGCCTATTGGTAGCAGGCCTGATACCGGGGTTGATGTCGGCGGCCATCTATATGGGCGGTATCTATTTTATTGCCAAAGCGCGCCCAGACCTTGCTCCCATACCGGACGTGACGATCACACGCCGGGAGAAATGGGAGTCTCTAAAAGGAGTCTGGGGCATCTCGTTCTTGTTCGTTCTGGTCATCGGCGGAATCTACTTGGGCTTCTTTGTGCCGACATACGCCGGTGCCGTCGGCGCATTCGGAGCCTTCCTGATCGTGGCTGCAAAGCGCAAACTAAATTTGCAAGTTCTTGTTGATACTTTCAAGGACGCAGGCATCACCACATCCACGATCTTCATCATCGTCATCGGCGGAATAATTTTTGCGCGCTTCCTAACCTACACGGGCCTTGTGGTCGACATTTCAGACTGGATGCTCGCTCTCGAACTGTCGCCCATCGCATACCTCCTGTGCTTCGCAGCTCTCTATCTGGTTCTGGGGATGCTAATTGACCCCATTGCCATCATGGTGATGACCTTGCCAGTAATGTTCCCGATTATGACCGGCGTCGGCTATGATCCGATCTGGTTGGGGGTTATTGCAATTAAATTGGCGGAGATCAGTCTGATCACGCCACCTGTGGGGTTGAATGTTTATGTCGTTCGCTCAGCCTCACCGGTGCCATTGAGGTTGGAAGAGGTATTTGCAGGAGTGACGCCGTTCCTGATCCTGGACCTGTTCACCTTGGGCCTGCTGATCGCCTTCCCTTCGATTGTGCTCTTCCTGCCAAATTTGATGGGCTAAGCGCAAAGCAGGTTTGACAAACGACCTGTGTCGGCGGCACTCCCGATCTCGAGGATCTCCAACGCCAATTCGGCAACCTCTTCCGGACGGTATCTGAGGCCGGCATTTGCAGCAAACTTGTCACGGACATCTGCAGTTTCCACTGGGCGATCTGGCGCACCGCGCACTTGAGTTACCTCGACGCTGATCCGCCCTTGCCCCGTTTCAAGCTCAATCCGAGCTGCAAAACGTTCGGGAAAGCCGTGGTCCCGCATCGGCGTCCAGGTCATTTTACGAGCGACCTCGATCACCTCGGCGCGCGGCGTGGTATCGAAACTGGCCACATCGACACGGCCATCGACCAGCATTAGCGCCATGCAATAGGCCAGGCCCCATTTGCCGTCATAGCCCGAAACTGGGGTTTGTCGGCGCGCCCATGGCTCGCAAACAAGAGGCGCTGCCGGCGGAGGCACGAAGGCATTCAGTGACGTGAAGTTTTGCGCGGTCACGCCCTTGCACATCAGACTTTCGATGGCTTCCAGAAACGGGTGAATGTAGTGACAGCAGGGGTAAAGCTTGAAGGCCGCCTGAGGTATGAGCCACTCCTGCCCGAGTGTGGCGAGTTGAGGCCCAAGCATCTTCCCACCCCCTGCAAAAGTATTCATAACCCCAAATGCGCTATCCAATACCGATGCAGGGCCGGTCATTCCAGCGCGCGCCAGTCGCACGGCGTCAATACCGGTTCGCGCCGCCCAGCCGGGATTCAGCGCCTTCGACATCGCGCCATCAGCCAGAAAGGCGAGCGTTCCTGACGCCTGCCCACCCGCTATCCCAATTGCAGAGACCGCACGCGCGGCATCCAGCCCCAATACCTGGGCAGCAGCAGCGGCAGCCCCAATCGCACCGCCGACGGAAGTCACCTGAAACCCATGCGCTTGAAACGCGCCCGGGGCCGCAAGGCCGATCCGGATTGCCACTTCCCACGCCACTATATAGGCGCGGATCAAATCACATCCGCTGGCCCCGGCGAGTTGCGCGACCGCCAGCGCCACTGGGGCCGCGACAGCGCTGCCATGCACAACCGAGCCAATATGGGTATCGTCGTATTCAAGCGCATGGATCAGTGCGCCGTTGATCATCGCCGCCGCGCCGGCCTCGGCGGTGCCTCCGGAAAGCAGGCTTGCTGACCCCGCAGGGGCCGCCCCCGCCCAGTCGGCGTTATCCGCCACGGTGGAGGACGCTATTCCGACGCCTAGCGCATCAAGAAGGTGCAAATGCGCAGCATCCAGAACCTCCTCCGGCACACCCTCGACAAAGGTCTGTGCGGCAAATGCGGCGATCCGCTCTGCGCCAGTCATGCGCTAGCCTTGATCTCGTCCATCGCAACAATCCCCGCCCTGCGTCCTAGAACAAGGGCTGATATTAACCCGTTGCCCGAGGCATAGCCTAGTGCGCCGTCCTGCCCACTGATCCCCGCTGCAGCGCCCCCTCCTGCAAAGAGGTTCGCAACAACGCCTCCACTCGCTTTGCGAACTCGGGCTTTGACGTCTACCAGCAACCCGCCTTGAGTGTGAAACAGCCCCGGTTTGACCTTCACTGCGGCGAAGGGGGCTTGCAACGGAGCCATTGCAAAGGCCTTGCGCCCGAATGCGTCGCACGACTGTGCACGCGCGGCTGCGTTATAGTCCAAGATGGTTTGTTCCAGCCCCGCGAGGTCGAGACCTACTTTTTCGGCCAATGCCCCTGGCGTGTCAGCCCATGTCACTGCCCCCATTGCGGACATCTCTGCGTATTCTTCCTCGGCCAGTGCCACCTCATGGATGCGTGCGTCGTATATTGCCCAAGCGAACGAACCCTGTTTCATCACATGTGCAGCAAAGCCTGAATATCCCAGATCCTCATTACCGAAGCGACGCCCCGTCTCGCTGACCAACACGCCACCCTTTTCTAGCGTCGTCCAAGACAGGAGTTGACCTTGCGGGTAGGCCACAGCCGCATAGCCCTGATAAGCTCCCATATTGCCCAAGCACGCGCCCAGTTCCTTTCCCCAACGCACGGCATCGCCAGTGCTGCCGGGCGCACCGAAGTACTCGGCGGCGGCGATCTCGGAGCAATGCTCCGCTACGAGCGCCGGATCGGCAGCAAATCCATTTGTTGCCAGCAGCACCTTTTGTGCACGGATCGACTCCCCACCAACGACTGCCCCGACTACCTTTCCGTCTTCGACAAGCAACGACTCCGCCAAGTTACCAACGGCAATTGGGATGTCCCGATCCGCTACGCATCGCAGTAGATCATCTACCAAATCCTGTCCCCTGCGGGAGCGTGGAGCGTGCAATCGCTCCACTGAATGACCTATATGGCGATAGGCGGTGATCAATTCCATCCGTGCGCCTAGATCGTCAATCAGCCATTCGCAAAGCGGGCCACACTCCGCGGCAATCATCTGGGTCAAATCGTCGGCATCATGGTGGCCCGCCACCCGGATCAAGTCCGTGACCATACGCTCAGGACTATCTTCGATGCCTGCCGCGCGCTGATATCTGGAGCCTGCTCCGGGGATTGACCCAGTTGAAAGTGCCGAGTTCCCGCCCGGGCGATCGCGCCCTTCAAGAATGGCAACGGAGCCGCCGGCGTCATGGGCTGATATAGCGCCCGCTAGCCCACAGGCACCGGCCCCAATGACCAGAAGATCCAGCGTATCGCTCATGCGTCGGTCATTCCGCCCACGGTTTCATCCCAAGGCTGCGACAAGGCCATTGTGTCGAGATCGAGAAGCGCATCGACAACAGCGAGCATCGCTGGATATGGCGCACCCACGATGCCGTGAATCTTGGCTCGGATTTCATCGGGTGTGAACGGCAGGTCAGGTCCTCCTCGCGCGCTCATCACCTCTTCAGTCAGGGTAGAGCCATCATCTAGCGTCCATGTCACGCGCGTTGGGCGGTCATTTGGCCAATCAGGAAGAGGCAGGAAGGGCGAGGTGCTGACCCTATGGCGCAGCGACACGACCTCAGGGATATGCAAGGAGTTGGATGAAAACGCCTCTGCTCCACCGCTGGCATGCACTGCTGACGTCGCGGCGATGTGTTGTATCGAGAATTTCCCGGCTATCGTGGTTTCGGGGTCTGGATTATCCATAATCCGGGCCTTCTCATGGGTTTCTAAGTGGATCGCAGCGACACGCTCTACCGGAGCTTTTTCCAGCAATTTCTTAGTCGCCTCGATGGTCGCATGACCATACTGGCAGCAGGCAAATACCTTGTGATAGCCGTCAGATATGGCCCAGGCTTCGCCTAGCCCGCCATTCAACTGCTTGGGATCTGCTGACGCTCCGAAGGCATCGGCGTATACATCATGCAGCGCAGAAGGCAGCCCCCGAATACCGATCGCTGCCCAATCCACCGCGCGCAGCCCGGTCTGGGCCGAGATGCCCGGCCAGACGTTGCGGACAAGCGAGCCTTGGATCGGATGGGTGTAGGGGCCCGGTAGCACCATGGTTGCCGCACTGGAGATTGCCCCGATGGCCACGTTCTCAGGCACCCGCCGCAGCGCCGAAACCGCGGCAGCCGCGCCAACGGCAGCGAGGCTGCCATGCGGGTGCAAAACAAGGTTCGCGAACGTAAAGGTGCGTGCGACACGTGCCACAGTTTCATAACCCAAGACCAAGGCACGCAGCAGGTCAGACGTGGAGTATCCTTCAGCCTCAGCTTCGGCCAATAGTGCCGGCAAGCAGTAGACACCGGCATGACAAATCACGCGGCGATAGCCTTCGTCGAGTTCCGCCCAATCGCCCGCACAGCCATTGGCCATGGCGGCGGAATAGCGATCGAATCGCTGTCCTCGCGCGTTGAAAACGGTCGCCTCGGCCGGACCGGCAGACTTGGCAACGCCATCATGCAGCGCGACAACCTCCGGCTCATCCCGCGCCGCCACCATTGCCGCCATATCATCACACAAAACCAGGGCCGCGCGCTTTTGTACGGGCTCGGGGAGGTCAGCCCATTCGATCGCGCTTGTGAAGGCGACAAGATTCTTTAGGGCCGTTCCGATATCAGCAGCGCTCATGATACGGTTTCCATAGCATCAAGGGTTTCAATCACCTCAGACGAGGGCAGCACATCGGCGTATTTGCCATTCATGTCCCACAAGTTCACCGCATGGGAGGTGGGTGCGCGGTCATAGACACAGTCATCCGGCACGATGACCTTGAAATTCAGTGCAAAGGCATCCGTGACCGACGAACGGACGCAACCCGAAGTCGTGCAACCCGTCACCACCAGAGTATCGACACCCAGATCGATCAGGTGGCTGGTTAAGGGCGTACCAAAGAACGCGCTAGGGTGTTTCTTGGGCAATAGTACGTCGCCTTTTAAAGGGGCGATCTGCTCAACGAATTCATAACCCTTAGCGTCGATCCCCATGATTGAAGGAATTTTTTGCGCCAGGCGTCCCCCATCAGTAGCGGCGTTTTTGGGGGCCACATGAGGATAGAGTACGGGAAACCCCTTGGCACGAAACACCGACAGCAACGGTTCGATTTTATCCACGGCAGCCCAACCAACATCTCCACATGAGGTCGGGTACTCCTTGATCGCATCCCAATAGGGTTTCCGCTCCGTCCCGACGGTGCGATACTGCACGTCAATAATCAGCAGTGCAGGATGCTTGCCGAAACCGCCCGCTCCGCCGAACCCCGCAGAGGCATACCGGCGCTCTTCTTCTTCGGTGATAACACCGGTCCATGACGGCATTTCGCGTTCCCCACCCTGCTGAAATCTGTCAACAGTTGACGGAATGGGCGTGACGTTGTCAACCTAACTCCCGCTGACCAGACGAGGATTGCAATGGAAATTCGCCACCATAAAAGGTACGACTTCAGACCCCTACCCGAACGTCCAGTCTATGACTGGCCTGGCGGCAAACGGCTTGCGGTGAGCCTGTGTAACAACATCGAGTGGTTCTCGTTCATGACGGGGCTTGGAAGTGATCACACTCTGCCGGGGGCGGCGCAGACAACGCGCAACTATGCATGGCGCGACTACGGCAACCGGGTCGGCATATGGTATTTGTTCGATCTGCTCGACGAGCTTGATCTGCCCGCCTCGCACAACGTCAACGCCGCCGCGCTCGACCGCTGCCCCGAGATTGTCGCCCGAATTCGCGCGCGGGGGGACGAGGTGATTGGACACGGACTGACCAACTCCGAGCGGCAGGACTGTATGGACGAGGCGACCGAGCGCGCGATGATTGAGCACACCTCTGACGCTATCGCCCGCCACTTTGGCGCGCGCCCCAAGGGCTGGCTCGGCCCCTACATCGTGCAATCAGAAGTCACGCTCGACCTACTTGAGGAGGCCGGCTATTCCTATATGCTCGACTGGCCCGCTGACGACCAACCTTTCTGGATGAGCACGCGCTCGGGACCGTTGCTTTCGGTCCCTTACTCCATCGAGTTGAACGACAGCCCGGCGCAGGTGTTCCGCCACCATACAGGCCGTGAGTTCGAGGAGATGATCGTCGACCATTTCGACGAGATGCTCTTCCAATCGGCCAAATACCCACTAGTCTTCAACATCGTGCTACACCCATTTGTCATTGGTCAGCCTTTCCGATTGCGCGCGCTTCGCCGTGCGCTCGACCACATACTTAAACACCGCGATGATCTATGGCTGACCACCCCGGGCGGTGTGGCAGATTACGTCGCCAAGCTTCCTGAAGGGACAGTCCCATGACGCGCGATGCTCAATTCGCCTTAGTGAAACGCTACTTCGACGCAGTAGATGGAGAGGACCTGCCCGGCTTACTGGACACTCTGGCTCCCGATTGCGTTTTCACGGTCGAGACCCACAATGTTAAGCTTGCGGGCCATGCCGAGATTTCCTCCATGTTCACCCGGCTTTGGGCAGACCATGCTGCCGTTCTACACCACCAGTTCACACACGTAGCGGACCCGGAGACAGGCCGTATCTCAAGCCGCTTCACAGTTCAGAATACCGAGCATGACGGAAGCCTGACCCATAAATCCAACTGCAACTTCTTCGAGATCGCCGGCGAGCGTTTTGCAACGGTGCGTGTCTATATGACTGGACAGAACACCTTGAAGGACGGCGTATGACCGACGACGGACTGACCGAACTTGCGATGCGGTACTTCAAAGCGCTCGACGCTCGTGATCCCGATGCATTGGCAGAAACACTGGCCGAGGATTGCGTGGTAACGATTGAGACCCACGGCATCCGCTATGATGGGCGCGAAGCGGTCCGCAAGCTCTTCGCGATACGTTGGGAGGGCCCTTTGCGGGCGGTCCACCACGATTTCACCCATTCGCCCTCAGCTGCAAAGGGCCGGATCGCCAGCCAGTTTACCGTCACTTACTCTGGGCCCAACGCGCCGGAACCCAAATCCAACGTCAATGTCTTCACCATGCACAGCGGCACAATCCAAAAGATCGCCGTCTATATGGCAGGTGCCAACACGATCAAGACGTAAGGATGGCGATCACTTCGCCGGTGGAGCGGACCTTGCCGAAGAAGCGGCCAAAGTTGCGCATTGTTCCCTCGTGCAATTCCTTGTGGGTCGTGGCACAAGCATCTTCCACCAACGTAACCGCATAGCCCCGATCCGCAGCCTCCCGCGCTGTGGTTTCGACGCACATGTTCGTCGAAACCCCCGTCATGAAGAGATGCTCGCGGTCCATAGTGCGCAGCAGGTGGTCAAGACCCGTTGAGGCAAAAGCACCTATGGAAGTCTTGCGTACAATGGGATCGCCAGGCTCGGGCGCAAGTTCTTCAATGATCTGATGCTGGCGCTGGCCCTCGTAATTACCCACCGATTGAAAGAAGGCGCGCATATGCACCGGGGCATCGGAACAATCCGCCAATGCCGCGCCGATTGTAACGTAGACAACCTTCCCGCCGGCCGCGCGCATCGCCTTGATCAGGCGTTGGTTGTTGGGGATCACGAGGCTCTCGATCCGGTGAAAACGCCAGTCGGCTACACTGTTGCCCTCCGCCTTCATTTTCTCAGCTAAGGCCCCGGTGCGGTGGCCGGTGGCATATTGCATATCGACGATCACAAGGGCCGAGCGCGCGGGATCCGTGACCCGTTCGGCATTGAACTGGGTGACGTAGTCGGAGCTTGTCTCGTTCATGGGTTTTCCTCTTAGATCTCGTGAAACGTAACGGGAAAAAGCGCGTCGTGTGCCTCCCACGTGTCAAGTTGCAGAATGTGGTAGAGCGAAAAAGCGTAAGCGGGCCCGGCGTCAAGTTCGGGCGGAGTGACAGGAAAAGCGAGGTTTCCACCGGTGCAAAGGCGGCCCGGAAACCCAAAATGCAACAGCTGTTGACGCGCAGCGGCGGCCACGGCTCGAGCTGTCTCGGCGTCGGGGGCAACGCATTCACCAAGGATAAAGATCTCTCGTGGCGGCGTGTCCGGCGGTGTCGGCCAATCCATTATGCCGTCGATACCGTATCGGCGGAAAGTCAGACCCCAAGGCGCGTCAGACGTGGAGGTGATCAGTTCGGCCACGCCGTCCTGCACCCCTTGCAAAATCTTGTCGGAGACCGCGATGAAGCCTGGGTCGGCGACGGCCGCCATCATCACAACGCGGTGACCGACAAACCGAGCGGCTTCAACTTTCACGCTTGGCTTTATCGAAGAGTGCCAGACTGCTCCCTTTACGAGGACGCGGCGTTCGTCGAGCGCCTCATAGGTCGCATCACTCAGCTCCACGTGACCCTCGGGTTCGAAAACACGGTTAGGTTCGGACTGCTCATAAAGCGCATGGGCGGCGACGGACAGGGGCGTTGCCGCGCGGACAGGGTTCATGCTTTCCAACGTGAAGCCATCCCCCTCCAGCGTCGCCAACATCGCATCCCGTCCGCCCGGCTCGCAACAAAGCGATGTGCATTCGAGGATTTTGGCCATGTGGACAGAGGGGCCTTTGGGATAACCCAGCAGCACCGGCACCACTGCAAAGGGCGCCGTATCACAGGCGCGACCCGCAAGGATCACGTCAGCTCCGGCCTCCAGCGCCTTGGCGAAGGCACGCTGCCCCATCTGGCCAACAATAGCGAGTGAGCCTTCGATATCAGCCTGCATCGGTCCGATTGGCGTCAGACGGCCAGCAGAATCCGCAGCTTGCACTATGTCCTTCGGCACATCAGCACCGATGGTTGCCAAACGAAATCGCAGGCCCCAGTCAGCAGCCACACTACGCAATAAAGCCTCGACCGCCGCCAAATGCGGCGCGCCCCCCGCGGTTCCGGCGCTTCCGATCAGGAGCGGCACATCAAGGCCCCGCGCCGCCTTCAGCACCATTTCCAAATCGCGCCGCGCCATGGACGGCGACGCCGCCATCTTGCCCGAGCCCAGATAGACAGGCCCCGGATCTATCGATCCCATATCGGCTGCAATAACATGTGGTTTACGCTCAACACCGGCATCGAAGGCTTTTTCTGGAATGCCCAGTCCCAGCTGCCCTGACGCAGCGAGCACCCTCAACGGGGCCTCAGGCCCAGACCAATTGGCTGCCAGGCGAGCAAAGGAACTCAAACCGACAACCCTAAAAGCGGCACGTGTTGCTGTGCGCCGTAGACGTCCCGATCCCCCGGCGCGCCTGCAGGCACCTCTCGGGGAAGCACTATCTTCACTGCTTTGGCTGCGGACACCGAAATCACACTGACATCTGCAACTGCGCGTCCATAGCGTGCGGCCACGGCTTCGACGGTAAGCCCGGCACGTCCGCGCACAAAGGCGTCCTCATCAGCAAAGAGCACGTCAATTGTTAGCAAGGTCGGGCCAGCGTTCTTCGAGCGCACAACGCGGGCCAATTCTGACAGCGTCATACCGGCGCACCCCAAGCCTGACGGCAATGAGCCGCTATCTCACTGGCGGTGGCGCTCCAAAAATTATCGACAGCGCACAGACGGTCCAGGGCATCACGCAGATAGCGGACCCGGTGCGGCTGACCGATTACCCATGGATGCAGCGAGAGCATGAAACTCCGCCCGCCCTCGCCGGCCAGCGCCTCCGCGGCCTCGCCCACCAGCTCAGGATAGCGCGGGTTCGGCACCTTGCGCAGCCACAGAGCAGTCACATCATCCCATTCCATCTGGTTTGGGATCGATACCAACGGCGGCGAGGTCTGAAAGAGATAGGGTTGGTCGTCATTGGGCCAATCAAGCACATGATCATACCCTGCCTCAGCCAAAAGCTGTGGCGTTTGGGGGCTTTCGCCGCTGTCTGGCCCGAGCCACCCCCGCGGGACATGACCGAGGATTCGCTCGAAGGTTTCCGATGTACGCTTGATGATGCCGCGCTCTTCGACCTCGCCTAACTCAGAGGTCAACATACGCGACTGATATTCGCCGTGCGCGACAAACTCTGCCCCTAAGTTTAGCAAGGACTCAACCGCCCGCGGATACCGTTCAAGTGCGCTTGCATTGGCCGCGACCGTCAGCTTTAGGTCTCGCCCCTCCAATGCTTTCAGCACACGAAAGAGTCCTATCCGGTTGCCGTATTCACGCTGAGTGAAGGGACGGTATTCGGGGAAGTAAAAGCCATACTCGCCGCTAAAGCGCGTGTCTTTCCACGCGCCGTCTGGCGGCTCAAGCTCCCAATGCTCCAGATGGATCAGCACGCAGACCGCCATACGCGCGCCGTCCGGCCACGCCAGCGCAGGCCGCTCGGGCATCGCCGAGAACGGATAGAGGTCGTGATCCATTCCTTCGCGCGGCTCTGTCACGTCGCAAGCCCCCGATGCCAGTCGATATGATCCTGACAGTTGGCGAGATAGTGGTCCGCAATCTCTTCGCCCGTTGCCGCCCAGACGCCATCATGACCCAGCACATACTCCAACGCTTCGGCCAGATGCCTGATCCGGTGTGGCTGGCCGATCATGTAGGGATGCAGGGCGATACACATGACCTGCCCGCCCTCGGCATAAAGTTCATCAAACCCGTCGCGGATCATCTGCGCAAAATCCGCCGCCTCGAACTGCTGGCGGTGCAGAATCGAGTCATTGAGATCCATTGTATAGGGAAGTGTGATCAGGGAGCCGGTCTTGGTGCGTAACGGCACCGGTTGGTCGTCATGATGCCAGTCGGTATAGTAGGTGATGCCGGCTTCCGCGATCAGGTCGGGCGTGTTCAAAGTGTATGAGGCCGCGGGGCTGAACCAGCCTCGGATCTGCCGCCCGGTCAATTCTCCATAAAGATCAATGCATTCCCGGATCGCGGCGCGCTCGTCTGCCTCGGAATAGTTCCAATGGTAGCGGGTGTTGTACATACCGTGGCACAAAACCGACCATTTGCGCGCCTCCATCGCCTCGAAAATCTGCGGGTAATGAACCCAGTTGGCTATCGACAGCGAAACCGTACCGCGAATATTCAACCGGTCAAAGAGCTCGAACATCCGCCACAGGCCCACGCGATTGCCATAGTCGCGCGATCCATAGCCTATAACATCCGGATGCGGCGTGCGTGGCCACGGGTTGCGAACGGCCGACGGGCGCGGAACGTATTCGTAGTGCTCAACATTGGGCACAACCCACAGGGCCAGCTTCGCGCCGTTTGGCCAAGAAATTTTAGGCCGGTCCGGCCAAGCCGAATAGGGCGCGCGATCGGCATGGGCAAATGGCTGATCTGGCCGCACGGCGTTTCCTCACTGCAAACTGTTTACAGTTGACACTAAACGAGACAGGCTGAGCAGCAACCCCCGGCGCCAGGCAAATGGAAGTCAGATGCGAAAAACCACCCGTCTGAAGACCCTGATCGAAGCGCCCAAATTGCTGGTCATGCCCGGCGCGTATGATGCGCTGTCGGCCATGCTGATCGAGGATGCCGGTTTCGATGCGGTGCAGTGCTCTGGCTTTGGGATTGCAGCCAGTCATCTGGGCCTGCCCGATATCGGAATTCTCGGCTTTCGCGAGATGCTAGACCGAACGCGAGTGATCGCCGGGGCGGTCAATATCCCGAGCATGGCGGACGGAGACACGGGCTTTGGCGATGCAGCTACCACGTGGCACATTGTGCGCGAGTTCGAGGCAGCGGGTGCGGCAGGCATCAATCTGGAAGATCAGGTAATGCCCAAGCGCTGCGGCCATTTCACCGGCAAGGCCGTGATCCCGATGCGCGAGATGGTCGGAAAACTTCGCGCCGCCGCAGACGCGCGCTTAGACAAGGACTTCGTCATCAACGCGCGGACAGACGCGCTGCAACCTTTGGGCGTGGATGAAGCTATCCGACGCGGCAACGCCTATGCCGAAGCCGGCGCGACATTGATCTTCGTGGATGGGATAGAGACCCGCGATGAGGTCAAGCAAGTGATCGCCGAGATCGCGGCGCCCGTTTCGATCAACATGGTAGAGGGGGGGCGCACACCGATGTTTACCTTCACAGAGCTGGAGGAACTGGGCGCCGCCCGCGTCTCCTGCCCTGTCACCACTATCCTTGCGGCCATGAAGGGCGTGCAGCAGGCCTTGGCCACGCTAAAAGATACTGGCGCGCCGGGTTCGCAGCCCGATGCCTTGGCCGGGTTTGGCGAGATCAAAGACCGCCTTCGCGCGCCAAATTTCGAAACACTTGGCAAGAAATTCGCAGGTTAGGAAGGCCGATGTTCGGAAAGATCGTTCCAAACTTCCTGACGCACGATGCGGCCTGCAATCAATTCGAAACGGTCAATGAAACGGACACCCTCGAACGGGGTGCCGTCCACCCAAGCACCGTGAAGCGTGCCACGGCAGCAGACAATCGCTTTATTTTCATCAAAGGCCTCGTCAAACCCCTCAAACGTTTTGCCCACCTGAGAATAGCGCGTCTTGCTCCACTCGAACAATTCCTCGAGCGAGAACATAGTTCGTCCGCTGGGAAAAGTCATTGTGAAGTCTTCGTGCAAATGGCCCTTGGCACGGCCCACGTCGCGCTCCTCCATCGCCGCCAGATAATCCCGGACAACCGCAGCGGCCCCTGGGATCGGTGCGCCAGGAGTGCGCGAACGACCGCCACGCATGTAATTGGTCGGCGAAACTTCCTCGACGACGACGGTAATACCATCAGGCGGGGCCGCAATCGTCGCGCGCACTGCGTCGGTCATGCGCCTCGAAAGGGATGTAATAGTCTCAGCATCATAGCCTTCGATGAGTGTGACTTTGATGACCGGCATGTCTTGCTTCCTCGCTCTGTTCACGCGCACCATATTGCACGGCGCAACCCGTAATCAACAAAGACCCGGAGGGCCCTATGACATTCACCATCAAAATGATCGACCATGTCGTGCTGTATGTCTCGAACATGGAACAGTCCCGGCACTTTTATGAGAAAGTTCTGGGATGCAAACTCGTGCGGCACAATACGAATCTGAACTTGATGCATATGTCCGCAGGCGCCTCAATGATCGATCTGCTGCCAGCGCCCGACCCGGACGCCGGGGGCGCAAATGTCGATCACGTGGCCTTGCAGATCGAACCTTTTGAAGCAGAAACTCTGCTGGCGCATCTGCGCAGCCATGGGGTTGAGCCCACGGAGCCCCGTGACCGGTTCGGCGCAGGCGGCACTGGTCCGTCGCTGACCTTTGAAGATCCGGACGGGAATACGATAGAGCTCAAAGGGCCCGCGCTCATAGAATGATCACGCTCTATGAAAACTTGCGCACAATCGTGTATGCGCCTTTCTATTTGGCGGATCTACGCGGGTTTTGGGCGGATCAGGGATTGGAAGTGAAAATCCAACTGTCCCGCGATCCTGTCGAGACCGCCGAGGGCCTTCTGGCAGGACGCGCCGATATCTCATGGGGCGGTCCAATGCGAGTGATGTTGCATCACGAGCGTGACCCCGATTGCCCGCTCGTTGCGTTTGGCCAGATCGTGGCGCGCGATCCGTTCTTGCTAATCGGGCGCGCACCCAACCCCCGCTTCCGGTTCCAGGACCTGTCAGCCGCACGCTTAGCCGTGGCAACCGAGGTGCCTACTCCGTGGATGACCTTTCAGGACGATCTGACCCGCTCCGGGATAGAGCTTTCGACCCTCGACATTGCGCCCAAAGCCCCAATGCAGACCGCCGCGGCCCGACTTGCGGCAGACGAGATAGACGTCGCACAAGTATTGGAACCATATGCCTCTGCGGCCGTGGCGGAAGGCAGCGCCTATATCTGGCACCGGTTCGCTAGCCGAGGTGATATCGGCTACACCAGTTTCTACACAACACGCGCCTATCTGGAGGCGCATCCTAAGACCTGCGCGGCACTTCTGGCCGGGATGGCCCCCGCGCTTGATGCTGTTGCCAGCGAGCCTGCGTCCGTGATCGCAGCCGACCTCGCTGACCACTTCCCGGACGTACCCCAACCGGTGTTAATTGACGCTATCGCAGGCTACCAAGACTCGGACCTTTGGGCCAAAGATATCGATCTGCCCGCCACGGCTTTTGTGCGCCTGAAGGCAGCTCTGCTTTCGGGCGGGTTGATCTCGCGCGATATTCCTTATGACCATGTGATTGCCCGATTGGAGAGACCATGACCGCCGCCATTCCTGCCATCGACATCGCCCCCTTCTTGTCCGGTAATACCGCAGACAAAGCTCACGTCGCGCGCGAGGTGGCAAAGGCCGCTCAGTCCATCGGCTTCGTGGTTCTTTCGGGCCACGGCATCCCGCAAATCTTGTTCGACACGGTATTTGAAAAAGGCCTCACATTCTTCGATCTGCCGGACGCCGAAAAGAGCAAGTGGCACCCCACCGGGTCTGCAAGGCAACGCGGCTATCACGGCGTTGCCACACGCGGACTATCCGCGACTTTGGGCAAAACCGCGCCTAAAGATTTGCGTGAAAGCTTGTTTCTGGGACCGATCGACAACCATGCTGCTGATTTTTCTCATATCCCTGACGCATCAATGGCTTACGCGCCAAACTTGATTCCCAAAACTCCATCCGGACTGGACACCGGAATGGTCGCACTTTATCGGGCCTTCGAAAGACTTTCGAGCGATCTGTTGCGTATCTTTGCCGTCGCCGCCCAGATGCCAGAGGGGCATTTCGCTCCGCTGACCCAGAAGCATTTCTCAATCATGTCGGCACACCATTACCCAGCCCTAACTGTGCCGCCACTGCCAGGCCAATTGCGCACAGGAGCACATACGGACTACGGCGCAATGACAATTCTTGCGATGACTGAGGCAAAGGGCGGCCTAGAGGTCCAGCGCGGTGATGCATGGGTGCCTGTGCGCCCGCCCAAAGGCGCGCTGGTGGTTAATCTTGGTGACATGATGCAGCGTTGGACCAACAACAAATGGGTTTCAACAATGCACCGGGTGGTGACGCCCGAGAACCTCAATGACGCCATGTCGCGGCGCATGTCCTTAGGTTATTTCATGCATCCCGACTATGACGCCAATATCGAATGCCTGCCCAGTTGCGTGGGAGACGGTGCACTCTATCCGCCGATCACAGCCGGCGAGCATATCCGCGCAAAGATAGAGGCCTCTCACAAGGGCTGATCAACCCTCTTATTGCTGCAAGAGAGCCCGCAAGCGGGCCAGAATAGTCAAAAGAACAAGACAAACCACCGTCAGTACGGCGAGCGGCAAGACAAAGTCGCCAGACAAATCTGACAAAATGCCAAATGTAATAGGCCCCATCACGCCACCGATCTCGGCAAAAGTAAAAAACAGCCCACCTGCAAGACCAAGTCGTTCCTCCGGAATCCGCGGAGTTTCCATCAGCAGCAAAATCGCAACGGTCATCATCGTGCCGCGCGCCGTCCCTTGAAGGACAAGCCCAGCAACCAAAAGCGGTCCAGACGAGACTTGCAGCAACAGGCTTGCTGTCATTGAGAACAAGAAAAGCACGGCCATTACCCAAAGACGCCGCTCCGGCACCGCAAGGCGTGGAATTATCAGCGCGCCGATGATCCCGATCGACGAGGGGATCGCCGCCCAATACCCGGCTTTTACCGCCGAGAATCCATGGCTGCGCAATATCTCGGGCAGCCAGTTATTCAAACCATGATTGATGAAAAAGATGCCGATGCTCATTGCCAAAATAAGCTGAACCTCCGGCAAGCGAACGATTTCGAGGAAAGCAGACATGTTGAATTTCTTGCCACCCTCCTCATCGCCGCTGTGCGCGCGCGCGACCCGCAAGCTCGCAATAGCAAACCAGACACAGCCGCTTAGCGCGACCAGGATGGCATAGACCAACATTACAGCGCGCCAATCATTGCCAACCAACGGCATGACCACACTGTTGGTTAGAGAAAGGGAAAGGATCCCGCCAAGATAAGGACCGGTCACGTATATCCCCATCGCCGTAGCACGGGTCTTGCCCTGAAAGAGGCGTGCGATAATCTTCGGCGCTCCAACCGAGATCATCGGACCGCCGATTCCAAATAGCGCGACCGCGATTAATAACTCAACTGGCGTTTCTGCGTAGCTGCGCGCCAGCCCGGATGCCGCCATAACAAGAGCCGCCAGCAGCAACATGCGCCGCGCGCCCAAACGGTCAAGCAGGATGCCGCAGGGAATAGCCGCCAGAATATAGGTCAGCGGCCATGCCCCTAGGATCACCCCCATCAAACCGTTACCAATTCCGAGTTCTGCACTTATCGGACTCAAAAGCGGCGCCATCGACGCGATGGTCAATCCAAAGCAAAAATAGATCAGCCAGACCCCAAAAAGGATCAGCCATCGAACCTGTCCAAATTTGGAGGAAGCAGAAAGAGAGAGTTCTTGGTCCATAATTCCGCCTTAGGTCCTGGAGGCGCATCAGAAATGCGCTGAGCCATAGCCATAAACTTATGAGAGAGTGTTGGGTCTCTACAAGCAGAAGCGTGTCGATAAAATGGTGCGGATCTCAGTGCCCTGCGATCGGCGACGGGATGGCAACTCCATTCGGTTCGAGCTTCGCTGAGCGGGTTGCGCAAAGCCGGTTACACCCTTGACCGCGCCAACCCTTCTTCCGCGGGTAAAGCACCCGTCTATCGGATCACCGGCGCGCCGGAGGTCCGGCAATGACGCCGTCGTCGACCAAGATCGAAGCCATGGATCGCGCGGCCCTAACTCGCGAGACCTGGGGATATACTTTCGCGGCCCGAGAGACGGCGAACCAAGCCGGTTGTTTAAACCTGGACTGCGGGGCGCATCCAGGCGAGCGGGTAGCCTATGAGTCGGTGTTCAAGGTGGCCCGTGGCAAGATACGAGTGACTTGGGGGGCTGTTACTTGATCGCGTGGGCGGCGGCCTGTTTCGGCCTGGCGTTGTATTACGGCGCAGACGGCGGGGCCTTCCTGGTTGCGGGCCTGGCGCGGGCCCGTGGGCCTGGTCAACTGTGCATTGTCACGTCCTGGCTGCATCTGGGCCAGGTCTCATTGCCAGGCCATCGGGCGGCCTGGTCAACCATTTATTGAGGCCGCTTTGGGTCCTTCCTGGTCAAATCAGGCTGTCGCGGGGCGCGCAGTGCACAGGTCACAGGCGGCCCAAACGAGAATTTGACGAAAAGTGCGCTTTGCGACTGTGCAGAACAGATTGTGCACATTGATATCAGGCGTGATTTCTTACACTTTTTGAGCAAGGCAAGGTACTTTCTTCACCTATCACTTTGAGTGTCTGTAATGAGCGTCTATGAAAGGGCTAGACCGATTGCCTAGCGGGGGGGAATGCTGGTGGAGTTTGGGCTATCTGACAAGATTGTTATCGTCACGGGTGGTGCTGCAGGGATCGGCGCTGCAATTGTTGAGATGCTTGCAGCGCAAAGGGCTATTCCTGTCATTCTGGACAAGACCGGGCCGCATCCGGACACCCTCGAATGTCTGCTGCCACAATCACCTGTCGCCGATTGGATTACGGTCGATCTCACAATTGACGATCAGTGCCGCGCTGCAGTGAGCGAAGTGTTGGAGCGCCACGGAAAAATCGATGCGCTGGTCAACAACGCGGGCATCAATGATGCCGTGGGCCTAGATGCCGGTCCGATGGAATTCCGCAATTCACTCGAACGCAATTTGGTTCACTACTACACAATGGCGCATCTCTGTGTTCCAGAAATCAAGCGCCAACGTGGATCGATCGTCAACATATCCTCGAAGGTCGCACTTACCGGACAAGGGGGAACTTCGGCTTATGCTGCCGCCAAAGGCGGTATACTAGGGCTGACGCGGGAATGGGCTGCCGAGCTTGCGCGCGATGGTGTCCGGGTGAATGCGGTGGTTCCGGGAGAAACCATGACGCCCATGTATCAGGCATGGCTTTCTGGTTTTGACAGTCCGGACGAAAAATTGGCAGGGATTGTCAGGAACATTCCGCTTTCAAAACGAATGACCAAACCGGCCGAAATCGCCGCGTCCGTTGTTTTTCTCCTGTCAGACTGGGCTGGTCATATGACAGGGCAGTCACTGGTCGTGGATGGCGGATACAGTGACTTAGATCGAGCATTGACCAGCACCTGAAGTTCTCACTGAAAGGATCTTCCATGCGCTATGAACTGATGCTTCCCCACCAGATCAGGACGGCGATTGATGGCAATTGGCCGGTCGTTCTGCCCCTAGGTGTTCTCGAATACCACGGTGAACATCTGCCGGTTGGACTGGACACGCTGGTTGTAATCAAGTTGCTGGAGGCGTTGGAACCAGAGATGGATATGGTCCTGTTGCCTCCTTTTTATTACGGAGCTGCCAGCTATGCCGTCGCCGGACCGGAAAGAACCGGAACGCTGCATGTCGGCGCAAACACTTTGTACCCCCTTGCGCAAGAAATGTTTACCGGCTTGCTGCGTATCGGTTTTCGCAACATTCATTTCTTCGTTCACCATCAGACGGAGAATTTCGCAGCGGGAATGCCGACCGATCTTGCCTTCAAATTCGGCGGGCGCGAGGCAATCTTTGCCTTTCTGGAAGCCAATCGGGGCGAGGGCTGGTGGGGCAATGGCGACATGGATCAGTATTACGACCAACAATCCAGCGGCGACGACCCATTTAACTGGATCAAAGGTCATCCCTTGATGACGCCTCAGATCATCGCTGAGTTTCCCTTCGACCATGCCGGACTAGGCGAGACATCGCTCCTGTTGGCCCTTTGCCCTGACACGGTCGAAATGGAAAACCTGTCACGCGATCACTGGTATACAGCCAGCGCCTCTGCCGCGACGCGGGAACTCGGCGAAAAAGGACGGAGTCTGATTCTTGCACATATGCGGCACGTACTTCGCCCATCATTATAGGGTCAAAAAAGGCTGCTGAGGCACTGTCACATTAGATCGACGATCGGTCCAACGACGGGTATTTTTTGTTGAATGCGCAAAATATCCTACACACGTCACCGATTTCCGCCCGCAATCATCCAACGGGCCGTCTGGCTCTATTTTCGCTTTCCACTGAGTTCTCGTGACGAGGAGGAAATGCTTGCGGAACGTAGCATTGATGTAAGTTATCAACCGATCCGCCGATGGATTTTGAAGTTCGGCCCGGCGATCGCAACCAGGCTACGATCCCGCCGCGTTGAGCCGTCAGGAACCTGGCATTTTGATAAAGTCTTTGTCCGCATTGGTGTATCTGTGGCGGGCCGTAGACGATGAAGGCGAGGTTTTTGAGGTGCTGGCGCAGTCGCGTCGCAACAAGTGTACGGCCCCTAAATTTATGCGGAAACTCCTGAAAAAGCAGGGATGCATTCCAGATAAATTTGTCACCGGCAAGCTGGGGTCTTATTCTGCGGCGCTTTGCGAACTTGGGTTGGCTCAGCTTCATATCGCAGGTGGTGGGTTGAACACTCGGGCCGAAGTTTCGCATCCATTGCCCGGCAGTGGTTTGTTTGCAAAACCATGCGAGGGGGCCGAACTTCGGTTGCCCGTCTGAAATCGACGCGCCAAATTCTAATTGGAAGTTCTGTCAAAAACCTCGTTCAGTTGAGCGCTAATGATGTCAATATCGCCCATCGCATTGATGCGTTTAAGCAGACCTTTGTCAGAATAATAGACGGTTAGCGGAGATGTCTCGGCATGATAAGTTTTCAACCGCTCTGAGACGGTTGCTGCGTCGTCATCAACTCGCCGCTTGAATTTTGTCTCTCCGCAATTGTCGCAAACGCCCGGTTTAGCCGGTACCTTATGAAGGTCGTGGTACCCCTCTCCGCAGCCCGCACAGGTATAGCGGCCAGAAATTCGCTCGATTACTGCCGAATCGGGCACCTCCAGTAAGACAACGGAATCAAGCTTCATTTCCTTGTCTTTTAGGAGGTCATCCAGCGCCTCAGCCTGAATCACGGTGCGGGGAAATCCATCAAAGATCACGCCGGCCGCAACATCAGGTTGATCCAGGCGATCATTGACAATCGCAATTACAATCTCGTCTGAGACCAGATCACCAGCTGCCATCACCTGCTTTGCAGCCTTGCCTGCCTGTGTTCCCTTGGCGACAGCCTCACGCAGCAAGTCCCCAGTAGAAAGCTGAATCAGCCCTTTGCTCTCCATCAACATGCGGGCCTGTGTACCCTTACCAGCACCTGGAGGCCCGAGCAGGATCAAATTTGTCATTCTTAAAGCTCTTTCTATTTTGGTGTCACATGGTCATTAGGACTTCAGGCTATCGACCAATATATCTGTAATCCCCCAATTTTTTGTTGGGTTTGGTCGAAGACTTTATGCAGATATTTTCTGTTTTTGGGCAGGTATTCTGCTACCGATATTTATGTTGGAGCGCTCGTTGTTGTAAGTCCATAGCCAATCTGCAGCCTGTTCCAGTGCCTCTTCGATGGTTTCAAAGCTGTATTGCCTGAACCATTCATTGAGACAGATTCGGACGGTTTCAGAAACATCACCTGACTGGGAGTCAGGGCGTTCAACACCTCCAGCTCCATCAGATAAATCTGCCAATTCCATCGAATGATAAGGCCCCACAATTTGGTGCTGTCGGGTGTGAATACGCCGTTTAAGCAAGGTTTGATTTGAGCGGATAGCCATCACTGCGGAGCGCGGTCGTGTGTCCAGCCTGTTGGCGCGGTTTGTGAATTCGCTGGCACTGATTAAGTCCGCGTATCGGCGCCCAATCAGACGAACGCGCTTTAACGCCCTGACAGCATCTCGGGGTGTCCCGGCACCCGTGGCACCGCCGCCGTTGCTGATTACATCGTAACTACCGCACTTCGTCTTCAAAGCTTCAACCCCAGAAGTTCGACAGCGTTGTCCTGGTAGATTTTGCAGCGCAACGTTTCCGAAATATCCAAGCGATCCAGAATATCGATCGTATCACGAATATACATGGGCCCGCCCTCAGGATCGAACGGCGCATCGGACGCAAACAGCACGCGGTTCTCTCCGAAAAATTCGATCGCATGTTCAATCGCTTTTTGCGACCCGAAGCTGGCAGTGTCAGCGTAGTATTCTTTGAAGTATTCCAGATGGGGACGCTTCAACGCCTTAAGGACCTTCTTGAGGTCCTTATCCGTCGTGCGCGCCCCCATCTGGTCCCATCCGGCACCGACACGGCCCTCAAAAAATGGCACCATTCCACCTGCATGATGGGTGATGATCTTCAAGGCGGGGTGCCTGTCAAACATGCCGGAAAAGACCAGACGTGCCATGGCGGCCGATGTCTCGTATGGCCACCCGAAGGTCCACCAGATTTCGTATTCTGACTGGTCTTCCTCCAGATAATCCGTAAAATTTGCGCCACGCGACGGGTGCATCCAGACGGGCTTGCCGGTGCTGGCCATATACTCAAAAAATGGCTCGAACTCTGGTCGGTCCAATGGCTTGCCCGATACGTTCGTGTAGATTTGCATGCCGACCGCACCGAGATCTTCGATATTTCGGCGCGCATCTGCAACCAACGCATCCGGATTAGACATGACTGCTGTTCCGATGAAACCGGGAAAACGGTTGGGGTATTTCTGGCACAATTCAGCCATACTGTTAGACGCAATTGTCGCAAGTTCCAGAGCCTTGGAGGGGTCCGCGTATTTTTCGTAAGGCGGGGACGCGATGGACAGGATTTGGCAGTAGTCCGGCCCGAACATATCCATGACTTCGAAGCGCCGATCAAGATCGGTCATCATAGGGACGGCTTCCGAGCGACGGGTAATGTCTGTTGTATGGCCCAAATGCGCGATCAAGGCGTCGTGGAAGGGCTTTGGCCAGATGTGGGTGAACACGTCAATTTTTTTCATTTGGTTTCCAATATGGTTATGCGCTTCGTCGGTTTTTTCTTCATCAGTAAGGGTTTCTGAAAGGGTTCGCGCCAATTCGCCCACAAGGTAGCGCCGGACACATTCGACAAGCTGGTACTTGGGCTGCTAATCGTCGTGATGATCAAACTGATCTTTTTCCGAATACCTGACCCCGTTACCATTGTGGGAAGCGTCCCGTGACACGGGCGGCCAGCTCAACAGGATCATCGGGACCAGAACTGCCGCGCCAAGCGATATGAAGATCGGGACGAAGCAGAAACAGGTCACGCCCGTAAAGCCTTCGCAGCCGCACATCGTCGATTAATCGGTATTGCACAGGGGCACCAACCGCACGCAATGCCGTGACCAATTCTTGTCCGACCGATGGGTCTGCGTTGAAACTCACCACAGAGTAAGCGCGCTCGAACCCGTCCAATACCGATATGTTAGGTGCCAACCATGCGTGCGGGAATCGCACACCGGGCCAGGCGGTCGGGTCGTAGGTGCGAAACAAATGTTCAGGGCCGCCGGGTTCTTCGGCGATCACAGGGCTGCCGACATAGCGATACCCAAGCTCTGCACCGATCATTTCGTTCGTCTTGCGTTGTTCTTCCTCGGCTACGCGGACGAATTTGGCACGTGCCGCACAGTGATGCGCACTGGCGTGATCCAATTCAGGCGTCCACATCGACCGCCATTTGCGTCGACCGCTCGATGCATAGCGGGATGCGCCTATATTGCGATCCCCGACCTGTCTGCGCTCGACTTCGTAGGATGCCAAAAGCGCAGGACCGCCCCAACCGTGCAGCGTGGCGGCAAGTTTCCATGAAAGATCAATCGCGTCACCAATCCCGGTGTTCATCCCAAGCCCACCCGTCGGGATCACAAGATGCGCAGAATCCCCGGCCAGGAACACACGTCCAGTGCCGTACTTGTCGGCGAGTAAAAGGTTTTGCTTCCATTCACCAACATACAGCATCTCGTAGTCAATGGGCTGGCCGACAACCTTTTCGAACTGCGCGGCCATTGCAGCATCATTCTCGACAACCGCGTGAAGGGTCCAATGTCGTGTCGAATCCTGCATGATCAGGAAAGAGCTCGCATCGTCCGCTACATGATAATGTCGGCCCTGCCCTGGCCCATCACCTATCGGCAACCTGTCAAACAAATCATCGCACCGAAAGAGCGCCTGACGCATTCGTGCGATATTGCCTTCGCCCGTAAGTTTGATCCCAAGAGCATGTCGAACAGGGCTTGCGCCACCATCGCATCCCGCGAGGTAATCGACACGAATGTCTTCCACTTGCCCCGCCCTGCGAAGTTTAGCCGTCACACCTTTTGCATCCTGCGCAAAGCTGTCGAATTCACAACCGTAGGCAATCTCGACGGTCGGAAGGCTTTGGGTTATCTCCAACAAGAGCGGCTCTAGCGTGTATTGAGAGATCAGCTGATACGGCTCAGCTGGCTGGGAGGTATCCTCGCACACCGCGATGTCCGCGCGGGCTTCATCGACCGAAGGATACTCCAAACGAAGCCACGGCGCCTCGCGCATCGACCGGATAACGAAGACATCCATCGAGACATCAGAACGCAAACCCGCAGCGCGCACACGCTCGACAATGCCCATCCGCCTGAAGATTTCCATCGTCCGGGCATTGCACCGTTCCATTTTGGGCAGGAACTCTGGACCAGGCTTTTTGTCGATTAAAAGGCAATGGATGCCCTGCTGGCCAAGATCAATGGCAAGCGTCAACCCAACGGGTCCCGCGCCGACAATCAGCACTTGCGTTTTGCGCAAACCAATCTCCTCCTAGCTAACTATTTTTAAGCATAGACGGTGTCAGATTTGGTTCAAAACGACTTCGCGCCGCGTTCCTTTAGGTGGAACACCGTTCTGGAATGGCTTTTACGAAACCGACGCCGCTCCTAAGCTTGCTAAGCGAGGAGAAATGCATGACTGAGCATAAAGCACTTTTGAGCGACCTTGTGGTCGCAAGTCGAATTCTGGCAAACGAAGGTATATGCGATGCCTTCGGTCATATCAGCGTACGCCACCCCGAAAACCCAGAGCGGTTTTTCCTGGCGAGGGCGGTCGCACCGGAGCTGGTGACGATCGAGGATATCGTTGAGTTCAACCTCGACGGGACGGCCGTCTGCGATGACCGCAAACCGTTTCTTGAACGTTTTATTCACGGTACCCTGATGGCCGCCCGGCCCGATGTTCAATCGGTGGTTCACAGCCATTCGCGAGGTGTGATCCCGTTTGGGATTACGGATACACCCATCCGTCCGCTGCTGCATTCGTGTGGCGTCTTGGGTCATGAAGTTCCTATCTGGGACGCCGGTGATGTTTTTGGGGACACCAATCTGCTAATCTCGAGCAACGACATGGGTAACGACTTCGCCGTCAAGCTCGGCGACGGGCGTGCGGCATTGATGCGCGGCCATGGATCAACGGTCGTAGGGCGTTCGATCCGCGAAGCGGTCTATACGGCGATCTATCTGGACGTAAATGCACAATTGCAGGCTACCGCGATGCAGCTTGGAACGGTTAAGTATCTTACCGAAGGCGAAATAGATCTGATCCAATCGCGCTTGGGCGACGCCAAGCCCGGCGAAGGCTACGATAGGACCTGGCAATATTGGGCGCGGCGTGCCGGCTTTGGGTCCGACGCACCTGTACCCTAGCAGCGATGGCCGTTGGTTCCCGGACCCGGGCCGGTTTTGCTTCTCTCAAGATTGCAGGCTTTCGTAACTATTTTTTCGCGCTCATCTTTATTGGCTTCGCTGTTCAAATCCAAACCGTCGCTGTCGGTTGGCAGGTTTACGACCTGACGCGCGATCCGTTCGATCTTGGGCTGATTGGCCTGTCACAATTCGCGCCCGCATTGCTGTTGGTGTTTGTGACCGGAACAGTCGCAGACCGATTTCCGCGCCGCATCATCATTGGTATCAGCTTGGTGGCAATGGCTGCAGGCGCCGCTGGCCTGTTGTTCCAAACGGCTAGCGGCGACCCGCAGGTCGGCTACATATTAATGCTGATGGCGGTGTTTGGAACTGCGCGGGCATTCTACAATCCCGCACGCCAATCCATTGTCCCCAATCTAGTGCCCAAAAAGGACCTCGCCAACGCAATTGCAACCACGTCAAGCGGGGCGCAGATCGCAACAATCTGTGGCCCTGTCGCGGGCGGATTGCTTTATGGACTGCACCCGTATGCCGCTTACGGCACGACGGTTGTGCTGTTCCTTATCGCATCTATCTTGATTCTAAGCCTTCCAAGACTGACTCAGGATTTGTCCAAGCGGGTCAATGATTGGGAAACCTTGAGCGCGGGGTTCCGCTATATCTGGGACCAGAAGGTCATCTTGGGGGCTATTTCGCTTGATTTGTTTGCGGTAATTCTTGGCGGCGCAACCGCCTTGCTCCCAGTTTTCGCGCGAGACGTCTTGGACATCGGCCCAACAGGACTGGGCCTTTTGCGTGCAGCCCCCGCGATTGGCGCGATTTCAGTCGGTCTTTATTTGATGGCCAATCCAATCAGTAACTATGCGGGCCGAGCAATGTTTACCGCTGTCGCAATCTTTGGCACTTTCACAACCGTCTTTGCGCTGTCGGAAACTGTTTGGCTGTCTATCGCCGCGTTGGTCGTTCTGGGTGGCGCGGATATGGTCAGCGTCTTGGTACGAAGCACGCTGATCCAGATATGGACGCCCGACGAATTGAGAGGGCGGGTCAATGCAGTCAATCAGGTCTTTATTGGCGCATCCAACGAGGTGGGCGCGTTCCGAGCTGGGTCTTTTGCCGCAGTTATGGGGCCGGTCACGGCAGTTTTGATCGGGGGTATCGGCACTTTGGCCGTGGCCGGAATTTGGGCCAGAAGATTCCCCGAGCTTGCGCGCATCAGGAGGTTGGACGGCACATGACCCGCACCAACCAAATGGAATCTCGATAGTGCCAGGGTATTTGGGTGAAATGCTTGCCGCATTATCCGCGCTATGCTTTGCGATGCTAAACATCGTGATTGCAGGAACCGCGGGGTCACGGGGCGACAAGGGCGTGCTTTTTTCAGTGATCGTCACTATCGGATTTTCCTTTGCGTTATTCTTGGCGCTAGAGGCCGGGCGCATCAACATCTCGGCCACGCGAGACACCGCTAAGGGTATCGGATCCTTCGCATTTGCAGGCATCGCGGCCATGGTGTTTGGACGCACGCTGGTTTTTGATTCAATCCGACGCCTTGGGGCTACGCGCGCATCCGCAGTAAAACGGCTCAACCCATTTTTCTCAGTCTTGCTTGCAGCGATTTTCCTGTCAGAACCGGTGACGCTCTTTGATCTTGCCGGACTTATCGTGATTGCGTTGGCCTTCACGCTCCTGATCCAAGACAGTTTTCGCAAAAGCCGGGACGGCAACGACACTGCCGCGCCGATGGCCTATCTGATCGGGACCGGGGCGGCCCTTGCATACGCCGTATCCTACATCGGCAGAAAAGCCGGGCTGAATTTCATGGATGCCCCGGCGCTGGGAACATTCATCAGCGCGCTGTCTGGCTTTCTCGGATTTGTTGTTCTCGCAACCTTTTCAGAGAACTATAGGCCAATGTTCCGAAACCTTTTTCAGAATATTGATCGGCATGTGATGGCGGCAGCGGTCCTGGTCTCACTTGGTCAGGTCTTGATGTTTGCGGCCTTGGCCCATGAGAAAGTCTCAACCGTGGTGATGATCTCATCACTCGAAATCTTCTTTTCGATCTTCTTGTCCACGCTCGTCTTCCGGATCGAGAAGCGACCGAGACCGGTAATTCTTGTGGCTGCGGCCCTCGCAATCATTGGCGTCGCTCTTGTTGCGTCGGCATAATTCACACTCTAGGCGTGTTCCCGCATGCGGAACGCCGTCCCATTGACTGAAAATCTGGACGCGCCTAGCATCTTCACCGGGAGAATAGGACCGTGCGGGAACAAGTCTGCGTTTTGGCGCGATAAAAAGGCTTGGAAGATCAGAAATGGCGGTTCATTCTTAGAATAATTTCGGCTTCAAACGGTTGGAGCGTGCGATGCATGCGCGATTTAGGAGCCCAAATAAGAAGCAGCGCTAAAAACTCGGAGGAGTTGTAGCGCTGGTAAGTTGGAAAATAGACTCTGGGAGGAAACATGAGACGAACATTCCTTAAGTCCGCCGCGGCGGCTACGATTGCGATAACGACTTTAAGCTTCGGAACCGCAGCTTCGGCGCAAGACGCGGGCGAATTTTACAAAGACAACGTCATAAAATGGATCGTGCCTTATGATCCCGGTGGCGGATATGACGAATACAGCCGTATCCTCATCCCGTATTTTGAGAAATATACCGGTGCACGCGTTGATATAGTAAACATGCCCGGCTCAGGCGGCATGAAGGGCGCGGTTGAGATTTTCAATTCGCCTTCTGACGGTCGCACCGTCGGGATCATCAACGGATCGGCAATGGTGACAAACCAACTCGCCGAAATCGAAGGCGCCAACTACAAAGTGGGCGACTACAATTTTCTTGGTCGCATGGTCGCTGACCGGCGTGTGATGGTTGCTGGCGCAGCGTCAGGGATCAAGACATTTGATGATCTGATGAATAACGGCAAAACGGACATCGTCGGCGCGACGGGCCTTGGCGGGTCTACTTATGTGGATGCCGTGATAACAGGCGATGTGCTTGAGGTTGACCAAAGGGTTGTCCATGGCTTTGACCGTTCGGGAGATATCCGCACGGCGATGTTGCGCGGAGATGTTCAGGCAATGTGGGGCTCGCTTGGTTCCGCCATCAAGGGCATCAAAAGCGGCGACCACACACTGATTCTGCACGGCGTTAAGAACCCAACGGGTATCCTTGCAGATGTACCTTCAATCTATGATATTGCTATGAAGATGGAAGGCGGCGACCGTCGGGTCCAGATTCTGGAGAGCTGGGATGCATTGTCGGCCGTTGGTCGCCCTGTTGCAGCCCCTCCGGGCGTACCAGAAGATCGTCTGGCCTTTTTGCGCGATGCTTTTGCAAAGGCCATGAACGATCCTGAGTTTGTTGCAATGGCGAGTGAGAATGATCGTGACTTGTCTTACGCGTCGGGCGAAGACATGGCCCGTATCGCCAAGGCTGCAACGGAGCTTGATGCTGATATTGAGGCTCTTTTCGTGGCGGCTATTCGCGGCGAAATCTGAAAACTCCGATCGAAATAAGCGCTTCCCGCCGGATAACCGGCGGGAACAACTTTTGGGGCGGGGCATCCAAACATGACGATCATTGAAGGCATGATGAGCGGTTTCTCGCAATCCGTCAGCCTCGAAGTTTTTCCGTATCTTTTTGTAGGTTCTATTTTCGGTCTGATCATTGGTGTGATCCCTGGACTGTCCGGCCATTTCGCAATGGCGATGGCCGTGACATTTCTCTATACGATGGAGCCCGCACCCGGCATTGCCTTCCTCTTGGGAGCCCATGCGACGGTGGCCCAGGGCGGCGGCCTGACGGCCATTCTTTTCTCGACGCCTGGCACTGGACAGAACGCAGCGACCTTACTGGACGGCCCACCTATGCGGGACAAGGGCGAAGCCGGTATAGCGGTCGGTGCCGCGATGGCAGCGTGTTTTCTTGGTGCCACGTTCGGTGCGCTTGTTCTGGGGCTTTTGATCCCGGTACTGCGTGAGGTTGTGCTTTTCTTCGGTCCGCCTGAGGTATTTATCCTGGCATTCCTTGCTCTGACCTTCGTTGCCGTGCTCGGCAAAGAGGATATGACTCGGAGCCTGATTGCCGCCCTTCTAGGTCTCCTTTTGGCGATGATCGGCGTCGATAACGTGACCAATACATTCCGCTTTACAATGAATATTGATGCTCTGGGCGATGGCTTAAACCTTGTTCCTGTTATCCTCGGGCTGTTCGCCGTCGCTGAAATGATCGACCTTTGGGTACGCGGTGGAACGCTTGCGAGAGATGTGCCCAAAGCCCTTTCAGCGCGCGAAACACAGGCGCAGATTTTCCAGGGTATTGGGCTTGCTTTCAGAAACTGGTGGCTGGTCATGCGCTGTTCGGCCATCGGAACCGGTATGGGTCTTATTCCCGGCCTTGGCTCTGCGCCGGCATCGTTTGTGGCCTATGGGCATGCAAAACAATCATCGCCTGACAAAGACACATTCGGGAAAGGCAACGTCAAAGGCGTTATCGGCCCGGAAGCAGCGAATGATGCCGTGGAGGGCGGAGCACTGGCGTCGACATTGGCCTTTGGTATTCCCGGATCATCGTCGATGGCTATCTTGTTGTCAGGTCTGTTCATCCTTGGTCTTGATACAGGCCCGCAAATGCTGAACCAGAACGTCGATATTGTTTTCGTCATGATTTTCACAATCATTATCGGGAATTTTATTGGCACGTTGGTTGGAATGTTTCTTGTGAACCCGCTGTCGCGTGCCACGTCTATTCGCGCTTCGGTCATGGTACCGGTCCTGATGGCGGTCATTGCGACAGGCGCGTTTGCAGGTGATCGGGCGATCTTTGACATCAGTATTGCGATTGTCTTTGGCATCTTTGGCTATGCGATGAAGGTGTTGAACTATTCGCGCTCAGCCCTCCTGATCGGATTTGTGCTTGGCTTTGCGGTCGAAAAGAACCTCTATCTTGCGCTTTTGCTGGATGGGCCGCTCTTTGTGCTTCAACCGATCCCAATGATGCTCGCAATGATCACGGTTCTATTTCTTGGCTGGAACATCTACACGATTGTACGCGACCGCAAGCCGAGGATTTCAAAATGAGCCTGCACACATCGCAAAACGATCGGGACGATGACGCGACGCATAAAGAGCGTAAAGGCAATTACTTTGCGCTGGAGGTGTGTTTTCTTGCCTTTGTGGGCATTATTGCTGTCATCGCTTTCTTAGAAGCGTTCAGCTACAAAATCGTGTCTTCACGCACGCCATTTGTGATCATGGTGCCTTTGTTGATTTTGATTGCCGTGCAGGCATTGCGGCTTTGGGGGGCTCGGTCTGAATTTGATCCAGTCGCACGAATTTCGACCGCGCTTCGCGGTGGTAATGCGAACCTGAACAAGGTTGTCAGCTTTTCTGGGTGGTTGCTGGCTCTATTAGTGATCATAACAGTGTTGGGCCACTATGTAGGCATGTTCCTGTTTTGCGCAATCCTGATGAAATTTGCGGGCGGCGAGAGCTGGAAAGTTACCCTCACTGTTGCAGCTGGTACGACGCTTTTCATCTTCGGCGTCTTCGAGCTGATCTTTAACATCGACCTTTATCGCGGGCTCGTGTTGCGCTGGTTCCAGGGCTACCGTGATTTCTAACTGCCTTTGGTGGCTCGTTTTGCAGCAGTCTCGCGGCCTTGGCGCGGGTCGATCCAAACATCGATCAGGTAAGGTCTACCTTCCCGGAGCGCGGCAACTCCAGTGGCCATGGCTTTCTCTAGGGCTTTATGGGTTTTGACCGGCCCGTCAGCTTGGACGCCCTGCGCGCGCGCCATCTGCGCGATATCAGGTGCGGGATCATCCAAACGTTGTCCGACCCAGGCATTGGCCGGGTTTCGCCCACGGTGTTGGGCGACACTTTCTTGGTGCAGCTCGTCGTTGAAATAGGACCGGTTGTTTCCGATCACGAACAGCACTGGCAAGTTATATTTGGCCGCCGTCCAAAGCGCTGTCACTCCCATCAGCGTGTCACCGTCACCCAGTGTTGCAACCACCAAACGGCCCGAATCCTTCAAAGCCAGCGCCGCACCAACTGCAAGACCCGGTCCGCTGCCAATGCCTCCGCCGCCATCTTTGCCCAGAAAGTCCATCGAATTCTGTTGCGGCCACAGGTCATGTGGCCAACTGCGCGCCAGCGCCGGGAAGGTCACGGGCGTATCCCCAGTTTCATGCTTCAAGGCTGTCGCGATATCGCGAAATGTCAGGCTGTCGCTCTCTGCGGCCGTTGGCGCCGATGGTTTCGGCGCTTGAGGCGCTGCCTTCTTGACGGCCCCGAGGGCATCCAGCAAGTCTTCGGCCAAAGGATCACCGGGGCAATTGAATTCGATATCAACGGCTGGCAATCCAAAGTGTTCTTGACCAAACCCGCGGTGCAACTGCATCTCATCGCCGGCATGTATAACGGTGGCTGTCGTGCCCGACTGCCCAAAGGCCTGCAACAAAATACCCCCAAGATCGACCCAGCCTAAGCTAAGAATCGCATCTGCTTGCCGCAAGGCTTCGCCCACTGCAGAGGATAATTTATTGATTGGAGCACCCACATGGTTTGGATGATCCGTTGGCACCATCGTACCAACCTTCAGATCAGACACCATCAGAGCGCCAGTACGTTCTGCCAAAGCAACCCGCACTTGCATCGCCGCGTTGGTCCGCTTGCCGCGCCCCATCAAGATCACAGGGCTTTTGGCGCCCTGCAGGACCTCTGCAGCCTGCGCCAACAAGCCTGCGTCTGGTCGCGGCGCTGATAGGGGCGCATGCCTCGCGAGGTCCGGCCAATTTACCGTTTGCTCGACAGGAGCTTCCTGCCATCCGGCGTCCAGATTGATATAGACTGGGGCCATCGGGCTTGTGTTGGTGATTTTCCAACCACGCGCCATCGCTTCGGGCAAGGCTACGGCAGAGCCGGGTTGGTCGTCCCATTTGGTAAAGGATCGAATTAAAGCACCTTGATCCTGCGTGCTATGCAACCAGTCGATCCAAGGCCTGCGCTGTGATGCATCCACAGGCCCAGTTGCCCCAAGGATCATCATCGGGGCGCGGTCGGCCCACGCGTTGAAGATTGCCATAGAGCCATGCATCAACCCAACATTCGAATGTAGCGCAACCGCCATCGCCTTCCCCGTGACTTTGGCATAGCCATGCGCGATTGCGACCGCATGCTCTTCGTGTAGGCACAGCAGCATCTCGGGCTGTTCATTGCCAAGGTGGTTGACGAGACTGTCGTGAAAGCCGCGATAGCTGGCGCCGGGGGTCAGTGCGATCCATGGGATCTCGAGCCGTCGCAACATTTGCGCCGCGACGTCCGACCCCCAACCAACGGTTTCGTCCAATTTTCCTTCGACTGGCTCTGACTTAGTTGTCGGCCCAAGACCGCCTCCATTCGCCATGTCTGACCTCCCTGACACAAGCAGCACTCCTCTGACGGTACGCACCAGTTTAAGACTCTGTCAAAATCCGAAATTCAAAATAAGTCCTCGAAAGATAGATGTTCTTTTATATGGAACTCCATTCCACATTGATTGACGGCATCGATTGCCTGCGACATGCTTACCCAAAACTATAGCGTGGATAGGGAGGCACAAGATGCCGCATGATCTGGACGAAAGTGTTCACTGGCACGAGCCGACGCGCGGACAGCGCGCCGGGTATGGAAAATTTGACCAACCACAATCTGACTATGACAAGTTCATGGAATCCGAAGGGATTCCTGTCTTTCGTGGTATCGGCATCAAGTCAGTCTTTGACCTAGAGCTGGCGGATTGGTCTCGCATGGGCGGGCGCGGGAGCTACATTCAACTCTACGGCACAGAAGGTAAATGGGGACAGTACGTCGTCGAAGTACCGGGTGCCGGCGCGCTAAATGTTGAAAAACACCTTTACGAGGAAATCTTCCTTGTCGCCTCTGGCCGCGGCACAACAGAGGTTTGGCTTGAAGAAGGCGGAGAAAAACACGTTTTTGAGTGGCAAAAGGGGTCGCTGTTTTCGATTCCAGTGAATGCCTACCACCGGATTGTGAATGCCACGGGAGAGCCTGCGCTTTTGATTGGCGGGACGACAGCGCCTAACTTAATGAACTTACTGGGCGACACTGATCTGATCTTCAATTGCCCATATAAAATGACAAGCCGGTTCTCGGGCACAGATGATTTCTACAAATACAAAGAAGACCTTGAGCCTGACCCGATCCGAGGTCTTGCGATGCGACGCACCAACCTCGTGCCCGATGTCATCAATTGTGATCTGCCACTCGACAACCGCCGATCACCGGGTTGGCGTCGAGTAGAACCCTTCATGACTGGCAACAAATTCTATCTCTGGCTTGGTCAGCATGAGACTGGAAAATACTCCAAGGGCCATGCACATACCTCAGCTGCAGTGCTGATCTGCATCAAGGGTAAAGGCTACACCTATACTTGGCCCGAACGTGCAGGCGAGACGCCGTGGGAAGATGGCAAAGGCGATCTGGTCCAGCGCGTTGACTATGAGCAATTTGGCATGGTCACGGCGGCACCGGGAGGCGAGCGTTGGTATCACCAGCATTTCAACTCTTCGCAAGAACCCTTCCGTCTAACCGCTTGGTTCGGACCGAACCACCCTACCATTGTCACGGGCCTTCCGCCGGGTGCCAAGCAGATCGACTATACCGCGATGGATGTGACCGAGGGTGGCACTTCGATTCCATACTGGATGGAAGATAAAAGGCTGCGCAGTGAGTTTGAAAAGCTGATCGGGGCCAACGGCGGCAATAGCCGCATGGATCCGAGCCTTTACGATAAGCCAGAAGTCCAGTGAACAAGTCGATGCACCCAGACGAAACAGATGATGGTGGGCGCATCCACTTTTCGAGCGCCGGCCGCTCGCTGATCGAGGAGGACCAGATAGAACTGACAAGCGTCGGCGTTGATATCGGGTCCTCCACCTCGCACCTTTTGGTCTCGACCATCATGCTCGAACGGATGGACACCCGATATGTCGTTACCGGCCGCGAGGTTCAATTTGAATCTGAGATTTTGTTAACGCCCTATGCCGATGGAAATACCATTGATGCCGAGGCGTTGGCAGCCTTTATCGAAGCGCAATACGCCGCTGCAGGGCTTTCATCCGAGGATATCGACACCGGTGCGCTGATCTTAACTGGCGTAGCCGCGCGACGTACGAACGCGCGCGCCATCGGCGAGATATTCGCAGCCCAAGCCGGCAAATTCGTAGCTGTAAGTGCGGGCGACGCGCTAGAAACACTTATGGCGGCCCATGGCTCTGGTGCTGTGGCACTGTCAGAGCGGTTGGGAACAGTTCTCAACATCGACGTTGGCGGAGGCACAACCAAGATTGCATTGTGCCGTGATGGAGACATCATCTCACGCACGGCGCTTGATGCCGGTGCGCGTCTAATTGTGACCGATGCCGACGGTCGGATTACACGGTTGGAACCTTTCGGCGCGCGGTATCTCTCCGACGTTGACGCAGAAATCGGGTTGGGTGACGTGCTACCCGCCGACATCCGCAACAAAATAGCCAAGCAGATGGCCGCCGCGATCATTTCTGCCGCCCGTGGCGAAGAAGTTTCTGACTTTATGCGCCTTGCGCCGCTGGCCGAGGCTCCCACTTCCGGACAGATCGTTTTTTCCGGCGGCGTGTCAGAATTCTTGGACGGGAGCGGCGGAAATACAGACGATCTTGGACCAGAACTAGCGCTTGCCCTGGCTTCTTTAGTAAAAGAGCATGCATTTCAGGTCTCGCCTGCGCGTCAAGGCATCCGTGCGACAGTCGTGGGCGCGTCGCAATATACTGTGCAAGTCTCTGGTTCGACAATCTACCTTGATCCAGATGACACATTGCCCCTCCGCAACCTCGCGGTCATCGCACCGACGGTCGTGCTGGGCGATGAGATCGACGCACAGGAGGTCGCGGCAGCAATCAAGGACGCCCTCGCCCGCCTTGATTTGCAGGACGGCGAAACGCCGGTTGCGGTCGCCGTGCCATGGACCGGTTCAGCGAGTTACGCCCGCCTTCGCGCTTTGGGCAATGGCCTTGTCACCGGCCTCACCACCATTCTTGAGAAAGGGCATCCGCTGGTGATTGTCAGTGAAGGTGACATCGGTGGTCTGATCGGCATGCAGTGCCGAAGCGAAGAGAATTGCCCCGGCGCTATCGTTTCCATTGACGGAATAGCACTATCAGAATTCGATTTCATCGATATTGGCGAGGTGTTGCGCTCCACCGGTGCCACACCAGTCGTTGTTAAATCGCTTTTGTTCCCGACGGAGCACTAATGAAAGAGACACCCCAAGCCCCACGCATGGTCACATCGATCTGGCCCGCCGTGCTGCTGTTGGCTTTCGCAGTAGTGATGTTCTTGATCGCGCGCGGATATTCAGCGACATCTGCGCGGTTTCCGGCAATGGTCGCGGGCGCGATGATCGTTTTAGCGGTGTTCGATGTCTGGAGCCGCTCAAAGATTCCTGGCGCTCAGGTTGTCGAAACCTTCGGCGGGACCGGCTTTCGCCAACGCGAAATGATGCATAACCCAACTTTTGCCAATCAGGCCGAATGTTTGGGTTGGATTGCTGGTGCATTCGCAATGATGGCGACAGTTGGCATTCTTGCTGCCTCTCCGATCTTTTGTGCAGCGTACGCGCGTTTACGGGGTAAACTTACGCTTGCAGTCTCTGCTGGTGTGGGGATTGGCGTGCTGATCTTTCAGTTCGCGGTGTTTGAATGGGCACTCAATTACGAACTCTACCGAGGCCTATTCTTTACGAAGGGTGGCGTTAACGCTTGGTGACGACGCCAAAAAACATAGGGAGGAAGTAAAAAATGAAGAAGATACTAGTAACAGGGGCGACTGCTATTGCGCTCACGGTTGGTGGGGCCGCACAGGCGGAATTCCCAACGGACGACAACATCACATTCGTAATCCCCTACAGCCCAGGCGGGGGTTTTGACACTATTGTGCGTCAATTCGCGCCAGCATTGGAAACCGCGATGGGAACAACCGTTGTACCAGAGAATATCTCAGGCGCTGGCGGCGCGCGTGGCGGACAGGCCGTTCACCGGTCCGATCCTGATGGCTATACAATCGGTATCTACAACATCCCCGGCCTGACTGTGAACGAAGTCACGGGGCGCGATCAAGGCTTCAAACTTGATGAAGTCACATGGATCGCAAACCTTGCGGTCGCAACTTATGGGCTTGCAGTGGCAGTCGACAGCGGCATCAATTCAGTCGAAGATCTTTGTGCGATGGGGCAACCCACAAAGCTTTCGGACACAGGTGCTACATCAACGGCATCTGTCACGACACGGATCACCTTCGGTATCCTTGAGTGTGATATTGTTGATGTTACCGGCTATGCGGGTTCCAACGACGCAATGATCGCTGTAATCAGCGGTGAAGTGAATGCGACCATCAAGCCAATCAGCTCGCTTGCAAAATACCTTGATGGCAGCGGAACCGGCGATCTGAAGTTGATCCTAACCCTAACCGAAGATGAGGCTGTAACCGGCGTCCCCTCGGCTACAGATATTGGACATCCAGAATTAGCCAAGTTCACGCTGAACCGTGTCATCGGTGGCCCTCCTGGCATGACAACTGAGGTCGTCGCCGCTATTGAAGAAGGTTTGCGCGCAGCGTCAGAAGACCCATCTGTTACCTCTTGGGCTGATGGCGCTGGCATTAGTTTGGCCTTCATGGGCGCCGCCGCAACTGCCTCTATGATGGATGATCTCAGTTCATTCTACGAGCAGTACAAAGACCTCGCAGCAACGGCTGAATAATAGATGTTGCGCGCCGCCATTTCCGGCGGCGCGTACCCCAACTGGATTTTGTCATGGGTTTAGACGCGCTTTTTGAAGCCTTCCTTGCCGTCCTGAACGGGGGGAGCCTGCTTTTTTTGATGGCTGGTGTTTTGCTTGGCCTCACTTTTGGTGTGATCCCGGGGCTGGGTGGCACAACCGCACTCGCCCTTCTAATACCGGTGACCTATACGTTGGAGCCGCTTGATGCGATGTATCTGGCGGGCGGCGTTATGGGGGCCACGTCCTTTGGCGGATCAATATCCGCGATCCTTTTAAACACGCCCGGCACGGCACCTAATGCGGCAACGACATTCGATGGCTACCCACTTGCCCGACAGGGCAAAGCCGGGCTCGCCATTGGTGCGTCTGCGACTGCCTCCGCCCTAGGAGGGTTGATCGGTCTTTTTACCCTACTTCTATTCATTCCTGTGGCACGTGAAGTTGTTCTGAGCTTCGGCTCGTCTGAGTTTTTCCTGCTGACCATCCTTGGCCTCGCAGCTATTGCTGTTTCGGTCAAAGGTAAGCTTTTGCGCGGGTTGATTGCGGCCTGTATCGGTTTGTTGCTCGCGTTCACTGGAGCGAACCAGTTCACCGGCGAAACCCGCTTTACTGGCGGAATGAATTATCTATGGGACGGTATTCCTTTGGTCCCTGCCCTGACCGGGTTATTCGCCATAAGTCAAATGATCGAGCTTGCGCTCAAGGGTGGATCGGTGGCGGATGAAGAAACCCGCTCCGCGGCCGAGAATATGAAGATCACAGGCGTCGGCGAAGGTATACTCGCGGTTTTCAAACACTGGCCAGTCCTATTGCGCGGGTCCCTAATCGGTACGGTCATTGGCGCCATCCCCGGGCTAGGCGGTACAGTGGCTTCGTTTCTGAGCTATTCATCAACAGCACAAACTGCCAAAGACCGCGACACCTTTGGCAAAGGCAACATCAAAGGCGTCATCGCACCAGAAGCGGCCAACAATGCAAAAGATGGCGGCTCGCTCATTCCGACGGTGGCCTTCGGCATTCCCGGAAGCGCAGAGACTGCCGTGTTCCTTGGCATACTTGTGCTGCACGGGATCGAACCAGGTCCCCAAATCCTGCTGCAAAACGAGCGAGAGATTTATGGCTTGATCGTCGCGCTTACGGTTTCGGCGATTGGTGCGTCCGTACTCGGCCTCATCTTTGCGCGCTTCCTTGTGCTGATTACTCGGATTGATGTGAACATCGTTGTGCCGGTGGTGGTGACGCTGTCACTGACAGGCGTTTATGTCCTCGAAGGACGTATGGCCGACGTCGCCGTCGCAACGATTATCGGGATATTCGGCTATCTGATGATCCGCTTTGACTATCCTCGACTGACGTTGGTCATCGCCTTCGTTCTGGGCGAAATCGCAGAGCGGTCCTATCATCAGGTACGCCTCATTTCCGACGGTAACGTTCTGGAGTATATGCTCGGCCGGCCGATTTCTGTCATTTTGATTGTTGCGACTATTGTGACGTTCTTCTTACCCGCCATGCGCAAAATACCATGGCGCCGTCTGACCGGGAGCGCATCGTGAACGAATTTGAGCGCTGGGAAGGTCGCTTTGCGACCGAAGACTATGTGTTTGGCACTACGCCCAATACCTTTCTTCAACAACAAGCCGGGCAATTTCCGGCAGGCGCCAAAGCGCTCTCGATCGCGGATGGCGAAGGCCGCAACGGGGTCTGGTTGGCAGAATGTGGCTTGCAGGTTACCGCGCAAGATTTCTCGCCCATCGCACAAGATAAAGCACGCAAGTTAGCAGAAAAACGTGGCGTAGCGTTGTCTTTTGAACTGTCTGACCTCACAGAGCGGACGTGGGAGAAAGACTGCTACGACGTAGTCGTCGGTATCTTCTTTCAATTCCTGCCCCCTTCAGAACGCGCTAGCGTTTTTGAAGGCATACGCCGGACGATTAGACCGGGTGGCCTTGTCCTGATCGAAGGCTACGGACCAAAGCAGCTAGACTATGGCACCGGCGGCCCCAAGAAATTAGAAAACCTCTACACAGAAGAGCTGCTACGCAAAGCCTTCGCCGGCTTCGCGGAACTCAGCGTCAAAGCCTATGATGCGGATGTATCAGAAGGCGAGGGCCATTGCGGCCGCTCTGCCCTTGTGGATTTGATTGGACGAAAATAGCTTTTAAGGGGCCTCGATGACAACAGCGGTCTCATGAGGCAAAATCTTGTATGTCTTGATCGCAACGAGACAAGGAGGCGCCACGACCTCTCCGTCGCGGATATCAAATTTTCCTTGGTGGAAGTCACACTCGATTACGTGACCTTCAAGATAGCCCTCTGACAATTCACCCGGTCCGTGGGTACAGGCGTTGTCGGTCACGTAGAATGTGCCTTCGACCTGGTAAACGGCCAGCTCCAAATCGCCATGGTCAACGCGGATAACTTCGCCATCGGGCACATCGTCCTTGGCACAGATTTCGATCTGATTATTCGCTTCGGTCATTGTCACCCCTGTCTTTCTTCATCGCATAGCCCGCTAAATTTAACGCAGGACCAGTCAAGGGAAACCCGTCGATCCGAACGCGTCCCGCATAGAAGAATGTTGTTCTGCAAAACTTGTTTTTGGACGGGTCTGCGTGAAATAATGGGGCATGGATGATAAAAAAGACACCCCCGAAGCCGAGGCTGAAATTGGCCCGGCAGGATATTACCACAGCCAGAAGGACCGCATTTTTGTGCGCGCCATCCAAGGCGAATATAACCTGCAATGGGAGCTGGACCGCGTGCGGGCCATGCCCCGGGTCCGTAAAGCCAAAGACATCAAATTCGTGGATGGCCCGCAGGCCTATTCACGCCACTATGTGGAACCAAAGGACGGGATCAGCCAGCTGTTCCACCTGCACTTGGAAGAATATGGGCCTGGTGGCAAAAGCCAAAAGCACGGGCATGTAAATGAGGCCGCCTTCTATATCCTTGATGGTGAGGGATACGAAATCCACGACGATATTCGCTATGACTGGAAGGCAGGAGATGTGGCCATCGTTCACAACAACTGCGTCCACCAGCATTTCAACGCCTCTGACACCAAACCGGCGCGCGCACTTGTACTAAAGACTAAGCCGATGTTCGTCTTTATGAATATGTTGTTCCAGAAAACGGTCGAGCCGCGCGACACCTTCCCCGCCCCTGGCGGTGAGAATTTCGAAGTGCGTGAGGAAGAAGAAGATCACAACCATCCTAAGGAGGGTTACTGATGGCATGGGATGAAACCACCAGCTGGCTTGATGGAATCGAAAACCAACCTTTGTACCAAGATCTTCTCGATGACGCCGCCGCCCGCCCCGCGCGGGACGCGGAACGTAAGAAGGTCGTACACCCGCATGAAATGCCGTGGGACATGTCGCGTCAGGGGCTGCTCAAACACCTGATCAATGAGAGTATGAACACCCGAATGGAAACGGTTGATGCCTACATGCAGATCGTCCCACCGGGATCGAAATCTGGCAAGCACCGGCATCTGGCGGAAGAGTGCCTCTATGTTGTTGAAGGCAAGGGCTACGACCTGCATCAAGATTGCGATGTCGAGATCACCGACACCTATTTCTGGAAACCACAGGATAAGGTTTCACGCTGGGATTATGAGGCGGGCGACGTGATCTATGTGCCGCCAAACACGATCCACCAGCACTTTAACGCGGAGCTAGACAAACCGCTGCGGCTTATTTCCTGCATCAACCGGATTTTCAAACAATGCGGTTTGAACGATCTTGAGCAGATCGAAGATGCCCCGGAGTATGATCCTGACGTCACACTGACCCCGGACCTGATCCGTGAGTTCCTGCGCGGGAAACCCTGACCCGCCTTAGGAGGGCTCCCTGATGTTCGGCGCCCTCCTCTCTCTCGCCTCTGCTGCATTTTTTGGATTGAACAACGCCACGCTGCGCCGTGGGGTTATCAAGGGTTCTGTCTTGCAAGCCATGGCGATCACGGTTCCTTTCGGGGTGCCGATGTTTGTGATCCTTGCCGCTGTCATGGGTGGATTCGAAGCGATAGCGGACTGGGGCGTCGCGCCATGGTTCTGGATGATCCTTGCTGGTCTCGTGCATTTCGTATTGGGCCGATACGGCAACTACAAGGCGACCCAACTTTTGGGGTCTACCTTGTCGACGCCTATTCAACAGCTCTCGATCGTACTGGCTCTTGCACTCGCCGTCGTCTTTCTTGGCGAGACCGTCAATCTGATGAACCTCGTCGGTATCGCTTTGGTTGTTGTGGGCCCAATGATCGTTGCGCGCCGAAAAAAATCAGCGACGGCGGCCGGTGTATCTAAGGGGTTCACACCTCACTATGGGCCCGGCCTGTTTTGGGGTGCTGTCTGTGCCTTTGGATATGGGGCCAGCCCGCTTTTTGTAGCCCTCGGAATTGCGGATGGCGGAATATCCGACAGCGTCGGCGGCCTACTGGTGTCTTATGTCGCAGCTACCGTTGTCGTGATTTTGTGGGTGATCGCCGCTGGCGAGACTGGCAATATTGCAGACCTTGACCGCGGCACGCGCGGTTGGTTCCTGCTATCAGCGCTGTTTGTCGCGCTGTCGCAGTTCTTTCGTTATATCGCGCTGGCCGTGGCCCCTGTCACAGTGGTGGTCCCGATCCAGCGGCTCTCAGTCGTATTCCGGCTGATTTTCAATGCAATTCTGAACCGAGAGCATGAAGTCTTTGACCGATGGGTCGTGGGCTCAATACTCTTGTCCGTTGTTGGCGCCATAGCGCTTGCTGGCGATACCCCAACCTTGCTGAATTGGCTAGGCCTTGAGCAATACCAGAGTTGGCTTGCACGCCCGCTATTCTAACTGGCAGACGCCTGATCAGGCCTTACCAGCTTCGGTGATCGTCTTCATCGCAACGCTGGGCAACTCAGCGCGCTCCAGACCGCTGGCCTTTAGCTGGTTGTCAGACATACCATCCAACCTAGTATAAACCTGATAGGCTTTGTATCCCGACACCATGCCGCGGACGCTTGCACGGAGATGGTCCAAGCCGAGCACACCAGCCAGTGAAGGAAGATCAAAGCTCTTACGTGAAGCTGTAATATAATTCATTGAGATTTCTCCTTTGCTGCAATGCAGAATAAGGTTAAATCATTTATTTTCAACTAAAATTAGCCAATATCATAGCGGGTATGCTGCAAGCGCATTGCTACTTTCCGCGCAGCTTCAAGGCGGCATCAAGGCGTGGATAAACCCGTCTAGCATTGCCCTCATACACTTTCGCACGATCCGCATCAGACAAATCTAAGGCATCGACATAGCGTTTGGTATCATCGAAGTTATGGCCAGTTTCGGGATCAACACCCTTCACAGCCCCGAACATCTCTGATGCAAACAGGATATTCTCGATGTCGATCACCTTAAACAGACAATCGATGCCGGGCTGATGGTAGACGCAGGTGTCGAAGTAGACATTACGCATCACATGCTCTGTCAATGGCGGCTTGCCCATCATGTCGGCCAAACCCCGGTACCGCCCCCAGTGATAGGGCACAGCCCCGCCACCATGAGGAATGATCAGGCGCAGATCAGGGAAATCTGCAAACAGATCACCCTGCAGAAACTGCATAAACGCAGTGGTGTCCGCGTTGATGTAATGCGCCCCGGTCATGTGGAAATTCGGATTGCACGACCCAGAAACGTGGATCATCGCAGGTACATCAAGTTCGACCATTTTCTCAAAAAACGGATACCACGCGCGGTCGGTCAACGGCACTCCGGTCCACATTCCACCACTTGGATCGGGGTTCAGGTTACAGCCCACAAATCCTAATTCCGTGACACAGCGATCCAATTCCTCAATGGCATTGGCGATAGGCACGACGGGATTCTGAGGCAACTGACAGACGCCAATGAAGTTGTCCGGGAATAGCTGCGTCACCCGATGGATCAAATCGTTGCTGTGCCGCGTCCAGATTTTCGAGACAGCCTCATCGCCGATATGGTGCCCCATGCCAGAGGCACGAGGGCTAAAGATCGTCATATCCGCCCCGCGATCTTTCAGTGCTTGAAGCTGGTTGGCCTCAACGCTTTCTCGGATGTCATCATCAGAGATGTCAGGGAAGGCTGGCATCTGGGCGCTGGCATCGAAGGCGGCAACTTGTGCCTTGCGGAAGTCCATGAACGGCTTTGGCTCAGTTGTGTAGTGCCCGTGGCAATCAATGATCATTGGCCGGTCTCCCATTCCGCTTGGCTTAGGTAAGTCAGCCCCTTATCCTTAAGGCGTCCACGCATGTTGTTTACGTCCAGCCCCAGCTCTCCGGCTTGATATTTTGCTCGCGCCAATTCCTCTTTTTCGACCCGTGCTTGCGATGCTGCAACAACCGCGCCTGCCTGCAGACGCGGCACAACTACAACTCCGTCGTCGTCCGCCACGATCACGTCTCCAGGCCGGACAATTTCATCACCGCAGGACACGGGAACATTCACATCACCCAGCACTTCTTTTACTGTGCCGTGGGCCGAGATTGAGCGTGACCAGACCGGAAAGCCCAAAGCCTCAAGATCGCGGATATCCCGACACCCTGCATCCAAGATCAGGCCGGTGACGCCGCGCGCTTTCAGGCAGGTACCCAAAAGATCCCCGAAGTATCCAGAATGCGACTCTGAAATCGTCGCTGCAACAAGAACATCGCCCGGTTGGCATTGCTCCACCGCTACGTGGATCATCCAGTTATCGCCAGGGGCAAGAGTGCACGTCACCGCCGTTCCGCTGATCGCAGCCCCCTTATAGATCGGGCGTAATCTATGATGCATCAGTCCCGTCCGCCCCTGCGCCTCGTGCACAGTGGCTACGCCGTATTGCGCTAAAGCCTTCGCGGCTTGCGGGTCAGCACGTTTGATATCAGTTACGACGACTGGCATGGCGGCTCCATTTTCAAGCATTTTCACGGGTGCTGCAGCGCGCAAACCCGTCATTCAATTCTTTGCGGTCAAGGTTGCGCCCAATCACAACCAAGCGCGAGGATCGGGCGTCCTTCAACCACGCAGCGCCAAGATCACCCTCGTACATCATATGGACAGATTGGACGATGACGCGACGGTCTTGACCTTTGACATCCAGAACACCTTTGAGGCGCAAGATATCTTCACCACGCAGCATCAACAAGCGTTCGAGCCAGGCTTCAAGCGCGTCATCATCAAACGGATCTTGCGTTTCGAGTGTGATGCATTCAATCCCATTGGCCGCGACATGATCATGATGCCCTCCGGTATCGCCCAAGTCCTGTGCGATCCGGTCTAAAGAAAAGCTCTGTGTTCCCAAGATATAGGCGGGATCGATCTGGCCGCGATCAATACGATGAATATCTGCATGTGGGTTCAGACCACGCAGCACTGCTTCAATCGCGTCTGGTTCTGTGGCATCCGACACCTTGTTGAGCACTATTACACTGGCCAAAGCGACCTGATCGGCGGCGTCCGCGCTGTCCTCAAGACGTGCCGTGATATGGGCAGCGTCAACGACGGTTACAACCGCATCGAGCCGTGAGAGGCCAGCAATAAGCTGATCGGCGCTAAAGGTCTGGATCACCGGGCTTGGGTTTGCAACGCCGGTTGTCTCGATCAAAATCCCATCCAGCGCCACGTCCCGCTTGAGCAAGTCGCGCAACGTCCGAATAAGGTCACCCCGAACGACACAGCACAGACAGCCAGAAGAGAGTTCGATCAACTCCTCTTCCCCGGTCTCGATCAGATCGCCATCAATCCCAATGTCGCCAAATTCATTGACGATAACCGCAAACTTGCGCCCATGATCGCCTTTCAGGATATGGTTCAACAGCGTGGTCTTTCCCGCCCCCAAATAGCCCGTGACAACCGTCACTGGCACGCGATTGTCGACAGCTACATCCATGGCATCAAAGATACATGGATGGCTTCGCCCGACGCTCCTACCGCTTTGATCGCGTCATGGGTCTGCTCAAGCCCAAAGCGGTGCGTTGTCATCAGCTCCAGTGAAAACCGATCCGAGTTTAGCTGCTGAAGCGCCTGTTCGCACGATTGGTAGTTGTGTCCGCGAGCACATTTGACGGTGACGTATTTATTGCACAACTTAGCGAGCGGAAAGTTCGGAAACTCTGCTGTTTCCTGTTGCACCAGCAGCGTCCCACCTTTGCGCTTCAAAGCCTCGAGGCCTAGCAAAAGTGGCGCCGTCCCTGCACCAGCCGTACAATCTAAGGCAACGTCCACACCTTCGCCGCCAGTAATTTCGCGAATACGCTCGACCGGGTCTTCTTGTTCCACATTGATCGTATAATCCGCGCCCAATTTCTTGGCGACATCAAGACGTTTGGCATCTTTGTTTGTGCCTGTGACAATAATCAGCTCAGCGCCAGCCTGCTTGCCTGTCACGACTTGGCTTAAGCCTTGCTGCCCTGGTCCCTGCACCAGCAGTTTGGTCTGATAGCCAACCTTGCAGTCGAATAAGGCCCACTGAATGCCGTTCGCCATTGGCGTGACAAGTCCCGCCAATTCTGGTGAGAGCCCATCAGGCACCTTGTGCAGAACGGAGTTCCACGGCAGATACATGTATTGCGCGAAGCCACCCCAAAGATGCGGCGCGCGGGTCATCGGCGTATATCCGAACCGGATACCTTCTGGATTTTTTCGCCAGTCGGTGGCCATGCACAGCCGATAATCGCCCCTATGGCAATGCTCGCAGGTCATACAGCCGACATAGTGTTCGGCAAAAACACGGTCGCCTTCTTTGAGACCCCGCCGCTTAGTGAAAGTCTTGCCCGCCTTGGCAATGATTCCGATATTTTCATGCCCCATGATTACAGGCTCAGAAATCGGCGGCTTGGAATAGAACTTCACGTCGGTGCCGCAAATACCTGCAACCTCGACCTTCAGTAGTGCCGCATCATCGGGGATATTGGGCATGTCAAATTCGCGAAATTCAGTCCGCTCTGGACCAGTCCGCACAGCGGCGAGAACTTTTTCAGGCACCCTGAGACCCTCCGGTTTTTTTGACGTTGACCCTTGGCTAACAAACCGCCAAACTGCTTACAAGAACGTAGTTCCACATGAAGGAACGCTACTGAATTGACCAGGCAAGGCAATGTTCGGACATCGAAACATCTCATCCGCGACAATTGTCGACCTTGAACGGATAGAGGCAACCGTCAGGTCACGCTACAACGTGCCGGACGACCAGATCGTCCTGGTTACCCAGGAACAAACGCGGATACTGGGCGGTCCGGAGAAAATGACTACGATCCTGTTTTGGATCGACGCAGAGACGCGCAATAAAGTGCGCGTTTTCAAACCGGCCGCCGATGTCCATTCCAAGGACTTGCCCCCTACATGGCTGCGCAGCGCACTCCTGGATGATGTATTGGCGGAGTGCTGTTAGGAAAATTATGAGCAAACGAACATTGAGAACGGTCACCCGCGCCCAAGGCAACAACCGCGCCCTCAAGGCCGGAGAGATCACATTGCCAGACTTCGCTCTGGACTTCGAAGAGGTCAATCCCCTGCCCCGCGCCTTCCGCAACATGGTCCGCGAGCAGGCCTATGACGTTAGCGAAATGGCTCTGACCACCTATATCACTGCGCGCGCCTACGGTGTCCCAATCACGGCGATCCCGGTGTTCTTGGTGCGTGACTTTCACCATAAGTCGATCGTCAAGTCCCTCAAAGCGACCATAACACAGCCTAAGGATCTCGAAGGCCGCCGCGTCGGTGTGAGCCGCGGCTATACGGTCACAACTGGTGTCTGGGCGCGGGCCATTCTAGCGGAGGAATACGGCGTCGATCTATCCCAAATCACTTGGGCGCGTTCCGACGACGAACACGTTTTGAACTGGCGCATACCTGCCCATGTTGAGGATCTGGGCGGCGAAGGCAGCTTGGACGACCAGCTTGCACGCGCTGACATCGACGCAGCGGTCGGCTTGGTTGAAAGTAACGCGACGCGCTCACTTATCACGGACCCGTTTGCGGCAGGGCTAGCCGCCCTCAAATCGCGCGCGTTCTACCCGATCAACCATCTGGTTGTGGTGCGCGATGACCTCTTGAAAGAGGTCCCCGATATTGCCGTGCAAGTGTTCGAGGCTTTTAGTGCCTCGAAGCGTGCCTACCTGACAGACTTAAAAGCCGGACGCATCACTGCACCTACCGCAGCCGACAATACCTATCTTGCCGCGTTAGAGGTCATGGACGATCCGCTGCCATACGGCCTCGCACCAAATGCCGACACGCTGAACAAACTTGTGGACCATGTCGTGGCGCAAGGCATCATCGATGCGGTCATCCCGCTTGAAGATCTATTTGCGCCTGGGTCGCACGAGCTTGTGGGTTAGGTCACGCTGCTTAGGAATTCCAGCACGCGCGCAGGGGCTGTGGCTTCGGTTTGCTGTTCTGGCGCGACGTCCCAGTAGTCGGACCCTTTGAGGCACTCGTGCAAGTACCGAGCCGCAGAGGTCGCGTGAAATCCGTCTGCACCCGGAACGATCAAAGTCGGGATATCCAACCGCATCAAGTCTTCGGGCTCCGCCCCTGGTGCGGTGTCGCGGTCAAACAGCCCCTTCATCATGCCATGGACGGTCAACAAATAATGCGGCAGGTCCAGCCCAACATAGCTCATAGCAAAATCATCCGAATTCCGGATCGGTTGACCCCAAGGCCCGCCACGCGGATCACCGCTAAAGTTCTTGTCGTGTGACTTCACTAGATCGACCACCGCCTGCAAACCGTTTTCCTCCGCGAATGCCAAGTGCCGGGCAAACCGTTGATGCGACCCGATCCGGTAACTCGCACCACCGACAGGCCAATACTGCACCATCGACAAGACGCGGTTTGGTTGCGCCGCGGCAAAGGCCGCGACCGGCGCGCACCCCATGCAGCCGCCCATCAGATGCGCTTTTTCAAAGCCCAGATGATCCAAGAGCCCCGCACCCTGCCGCACATAATGATCCCAAGTAATCCGCTCGACACGGCCGCCAGACAGACCATTCTCACGGCGGTCGAACAGGATGCAAGTAAACTTCAGCGGTAAATGGTTGAGCAGGCGAATGCGCTTATAGACCCCAAGGTCAGACCACTTACTAATCTGCGCATCAAAGCCGCCGGGCGCATACATCAACAGCGGCGGGCCCTTCCCGAGCACCTCATAATGCGTATCAATTCCGTCGATGTGAGCGGTTGGCATGGCACTACCTCCCCGGCTGTCCTTTGATCTGACGCCCAGACCGGACATCCTCAGCACATTCAGACAATGCGTCGTGAATAGTGCGCGCAATATTGGCATAGCCCGACGGTTCTTTATCAAGCGCGGCCACGTTATAGCCAACCGCCGCCTGCGCCAGCCGGACACGGCCATCCAACCAGGGACCACCACCGAAGCCGCCGATCACCGGGATTGAAACGGCCTCGACCACCTTTGGGCCGATCACTGGGCCGGAGTTGGTGAAATCCAAAAGAACCGCGCCTGCAGCCTCCATCGCCTTGGCCTCAGCAATCAAACGCGCCTCCATGCCGGGCGCAGCCTCTGTAGCATCCGCTTGATTTTCATATGGAATCCCTGTCGCAAGGGCGGTTTGCGGCGTCAAGCCAAACTGCGCCCAGACCGGAATACCCGCACGGGTCAGCGCCTCAACTGCCTCCGGGTAGTCGGCCGCGCCATCAAGCTTCAGCAGGTCAATCCCCGCCTCCTTGACCAGACGGATTGCCGCCCGAAGGGCGCTATCCACACCTTCTTGCAAGGGCCCGTATGGGAAATCCGCCGACACCAGCGCGCGTTTAACACCGCGCCGCACCGCTTTGGTCACTATTATCATTTCGTCCATGGTGATCTCAAACATCGTGTCGTGGCCCCATAGGTTTTTGCCCACGGTATCGCCGACCGACACGATATCAGCGCCAACACGGTCCGCAATCGCCGCCATATGGGTGTCCCAGGCGACAACGCCAAAAATCTTCTCACCCTTTTGTTTCTTCCGATGAAGATCGGGGATTGTGACTTTCGTCATATGACGAATTCCTCATAAGTTTCGGGAGCAAACATCTCATCAACTTCCAACTTGCGCGGTGAGAGGCCCTGTTCATGGTGATACCGCAGGAAAACATCCAACGTGGCGCGGTTTTTTTCCACGCCGTAAGGCCAAAAATCTTCGCCCATCAGATCGAACGCCTCTTCCACATGGGCGTTGAACCACGGCAACATTCCCTTAAGCGCCGCCGTTTCCTTAAGCCCGGCGTAGCAAAGGTTCTGTGCTTCACGAAACGCCTTGAACAGGTTCATCGCAACCCAGCGATTCTGCTCATAAACTTCGCGGCGGATCGCGATCACATGCATGATTGGAAAGATACCCGTGTCACGCCAATAGGCCTTTTCGACCTCGACATAATTCGGGAACAAGCGCTTCACGCGCACCCCGTCATAGGTAGATGGCTTGCGCGCCGTATGGAAAGCGTCGATCCGGCCGTCTGCAAGCATCTGCGCCAAGGTATCTTCCGGCCCGATCCGCTCTAACCGGAAGTTATCGGGCAACTCAATGCTGATTTTTTCCTCACGGTTTGGCGTTTCTTCGCCCCCCGTCACATAGGTTGGCCCGTCTACTGGAACACCGTAATGCTCGGACAGAATGCCTCTGATCCACACTGGCGCTGTCATTTGGTATTCAGGACAACCGAACCGTTTACCGATCAGATCCTTGGGCTCGTTGACCCCTGCATCCGCATTCACATAGATGCAGGAATGCCGAAAGAATCGCGACGGGAACACCGGGATCGCCACAAACGGCCGGTCTTGCTTGAAGTGCGAAACCACAAAGGACGACATCGACATTTCCGAGACGTCAAATTCCCGGAATTTCGCCATCCGAAAGAACGTCTCTTCGACGATCATATTGAGGAAGCGCAAATCAATGCCATCAGGCCGCACCCGGCCATCCATCAACGGTTGGACACGGTCATAGTCCCAACAGCCAAGAGTCATTGATAATCTAGTCATAGTTCGCCCCTGGGCTTAGTAAAATTCGTCAAAGTGAAGCTGGTCCTGCGGGACGCCAGCTTCATGGGTCATCTTTTGGACGGCTGCGGACATGATAGCTGGCCCTGCGAAATAGATTTCGCAGTCTTTCAATGCAGCCCCCATATCCTCAAAAACCACGTCATGCAGATAGCCCTTCGGGCCGGTCCAAGTGGCATCTGGTTCGGATAGCGCGGCCACGAACCGCGCCGCCCCCGCCGCCTCTGCGCCAAGGACTGTCGCGTCGCAAAGATCACTCACGTCCCGACCACCATAGAACACATGCAATTTGCGCGTGCCCAGCATCCCTGCCTTGGCTACGCCTTTTGCGATTGATACAATTGGCGAGAGACCCGAGCCGCCAGCCAACAGCACGATATCACGCGGGCTATCTTCGCGCAGAAATGCAGTCCCGTAAGGTCCATCAATGGTGATCTTCGCACCCAGTTCTGACTCAAACAGCTGCCCCGTCGCCGCACCGCTTGGCATCTGTTTGATCATGAACTGCCACGTGCCGCCTGCACCAAGGTTGGACATCGAATAAGCCCGCGCGCCAGTAACGCCCGGAACATGAAGCAAAGCGTATTGTCCCGGGCGAAAGAACGGCACAGCATCGGCTTGGAACATGAATTGAGAAATATCGTGAGTGATCTTTTCGATCCCAGTCAGCTCTGCTTCAAAGGATTCAGGCCGATTGTAAGGCACATATTGATCCATGGCGCGGAACTTAACACTGCAGTCCCCGTTCGGAACGGCCTGACACCCCAACCAACGACCACGCTTTAGCTCGCGTTCTGACCATGCCGGCGCATCGTCACGCAAGTGCGTGACCTCACCGTCCAACAGTTGGAACCGGCAATTGCCGCATGACCCGGTATTGCAGGAATACGGCATGCCAATCCCTGCACGCAAAGCTGCGCGCAGGATTGTATCGCCTTCTTCGCAGTCGAATACATGCCCATCAGGGGTTTGAGTGATTGTGGGCATATGTGGTTTCCGATCAAACGTAGATGGGCTGGCGCAAGACATAGCCCATGCGCTGCGAAATTTCGTTCGCGGCTCCAGTCACCACCGGGGCAAGCTTGGGCACCTGAGCTTTTTTGATCCGAATACGCGGGCCCGCAACACCGACAGCTGCAACAAGTCGCCCTTCTGCATTGTAGATCGGCGCCGCGACACAGCGCGTACCCTCATCGCAGTATTCGTCTTCAAAGGCATATCCGCGCCGCTTCACTTGGCGCAGCGATTGCAGAAATTCGTCTTTGTCGGTGATGGTATTGGGCGCACGCACGTCCCTTGGATACTGCAGGAATGTCTCCAGATCCGGCGCGCGCAATCCGGAAAGCAGGCAAAGCCCCTCTGCGGTGCAAAAAGCAGGTTTCAACTGCCCTGTGGCGGATCGAATGCGCAACGCCTGCGGGCTTTCTAAATCATGTAAGAACACAACGCTTTGACGGTCCAAAACTGCAAGACGCACATTTTCCTGCGTTTTTTCGCGCAAGACATTCAGGATAGTCTTCGACTCATTTGTAACATCCAACCGCGAGCGCACTAAAGCCCCAAGCGAGAAAAGCCCCACACCAAGGCCGTAGCGACCACTCTCTGGGTCTTGCTGCAAAAGACCTTCATCCAACAGCGCGCCGGCAAGGCGGTGAACAGTACTTTTTGCAACGTTCAACCGCTTTGCAAGCTCGCTGATGCCAAGTGTTTCATCTTCTTCAGTGAATGTCTTCAAAAGATGAATCGCCGTTGTTACAGAAGACAGCCGCGATGCATTACGTCGTGGATTGCGGTTGATTTCTTTCCGTAATGGCCGCGGTACGTCATCAGTCATTGCAAAGCGCCCTGTTCCATAAGGAAGAACTGCGTTCCACTCTTGCGGTCGGACGACCAACTGTCAACTGGTTGCTCAGATGTCATTATAATCGCTTTTCGGGAGGCTATGATGATGGTGATCTGAGCCAGTGGGTGGGGAAAACTGTATCCGATCCTGCCGGCGCGCGCCACGCGGATCGTCGGAAAACAGCAGGGATTTGACGGTGACAGGCACCGTGAAGGACGGCAGGCGTATTTTGCCCAGATCAATATAATCGAAATCACGTAAGCTTATGCCGTCCAATATCAGCAGATCGTTCTCAACACCAAGATCCTCTCGCAGGATACCCCCGAGCGTTTGCGCTATGTCCCCGTCGATCATCACATAAAGCCCCTGCCCGGCGGCAATACGGCCGGACAGAGCAGCTTGGATACCATCGGCCAATGCGCGAATGCGGGCGTATTCCGGCACCGTCTGGAATTCGAACGCCAGAACGACTTCGTGTTGAACTGGGTCCAGGTCAAAAGCTTCAAAATGCGCTTGGATCGCATCTGCAATCTCTGTACTTTCCGGGATATCAGCCAGATCAATCGCCGGCTTTAGGACTTGCAAGCTGCGGCGCGGCAAGCATCGTCCCGGCGCTGTGATAGTGCTGGTTTGCCCTGAGAGTTGAACAGAGTATTCCGACGCGCCAAGTGCTGTTGCCCGAATTGCAGAACCCGATGCGAGCATGGGCGCCCCAAAATCTCCGGCTAACGCCCGTGTGCGCAACAAGGCCCCAAGATGAAACCCAAGATCGCCAAAATCCCGGTCTTCTTGACCAGACACATAGGCCCCAACACCGCCCGAAAAGACGACACCCGTCAGATCAGAAAAGTCCGTCGGGATTTCTGTTAAGAATAAGGCGCTCACGTCTTTGGGAAGGTCACGACTGGTGATTGCCTTTGTCAAAAGATCCGCCATGTGGGTCGCGACGGTACGCATTTGATCCGCGCTGATCGGATCACCCAAGTTAAGCGAAACCCCGGCCTCACGGGAAAAATATGCGCCGGTCGCCTCAATTCGGGTTACCCTATTGGCCTCGGACGCAATCAAGCGGCCACCAATATGAAGGGCTGCCGTCCAAACGATTGCGCCTCGGTCAACAAGTGCAAGCTTCGTAGTACCGCCACCGATATCGACATTTAGAATACGCGCCTGCCGGTCAAAACTCTGTTTCGCAGCACCAGATCCAAAGGCTGCCAGCATCGCCTCCATGTGGTTGCCGGCAGTCGCAGTCAAAAAATCGCCGCCCCTAGCAGCCACAACTCCGGCAATAGCTTCGGCATTGTCACGGCGCAGCGCCTCTCCGGTTAAAATGACCACGCCGGTATCAATGTCGCGCGGCAGGATAGCTGCATCGGCGTAGGCGGCGTCGATGATTTGACCTAACGCTGCAGCATCGATTTCATTTTCGCTTAGGAAAGGCGTAAACTTCACCTCCGAGGCATAGGCCGTCTGCCGATCCACAATCACATAGCGCGAGGCATGGCTGTCCGCTTTCCGTTGCAGATGTATGGTCGAGAAAATGACCTGTGTGCCTGATGATCCAATATCGATCCCGACTGAGGTTAAAGCCACGTTGTCGCGCAACCAGATCGGATTGTCTTCTAAAGGACCGGGATCTATGTCGTCATGATCGTGGTCGGCGTCACCGTCGTGATCATGCGCGTAAAAGTCGCCGAACATGTGGTCATCGACCGTGTGACGGGTGGGCTTCTTTTCTTTCGGCAAAGCGACGTTCCTCTATGTGGACCGTCGGTCCATTGACGCAACAGTATGCCGGACATAGTCTGAGAACAACTGAAATTTGTCCCGGCGAATGACTGGTGACTGAGAGGATTCACGTCATGACAGGTCAGGCTATTGTTTCAGACCAGCTCGCGGAGAAGTTCAAGACGGAAAAAGAAACTCCCTACTCGCGTTTCATTGCGCACGAGGGTTTGGACCTGATCAACGGCAACTACGTACCGTCCTTGCATGAGGTAAAGCTTAAGCCTTGGGCACGACGCGGTGGTTCAGCAGTGTTCATGAACCATGACGCCAGCCGGACCACCAACGATTGCTATGTTATGGAAATACCAACTGGCGGGAAGCTCAACCCACATCGCCAACTGTTTGAAGAAACCGTTCTGATCCTTTCAGGGCGCGGATCGACCGTGGTCTGGGATGACAGCGGCGCGAAAGTGAGCTTTGAGTGGGGACCGGGGTCGATATTCGGAATCCCCCTGAACGCTCATCACCAGCATTTCAACGGCTCCGGCTCAGAACCAGCCCGCTATATCGGCGTGACCAACATGCCGCCCCTAATGAATGTCTTCGAAGAACCCGATTTCATCTTCGGCACGGCGCATGATTTCAAAGGTCGTTTCTCAGGCGAGCCTGAATATTTCTCTGAAAGCAAAGAAATGCAGGGGCTGCTGCTAGAGACGAACTATGTTGCTGATGCGGTGAACCTGCCGTTGATCCACGCGAAAGAACGCGGCGCTGGCGGCGGGCACATCCGCTTTCAACTGGCGAAGTGTTCGATGAACAGCCACATCAGTCAGTTCCCTGTAGGCACCTACAAAAAGTGCCACCGACATGGCCCGGGCGCGCATGTTATTTTGCTGTCGGGCACCGGATATTCGCTGATGTGGCCCGAAGGGGCCGAACCCAAACGTTATGATTGGAAGCCCGGATCAATGATCGTGCCGCCGAACATGTGGTATCACCAACACTTCAATACCGGCACAACGCCCGCTCGCTATCTTGCGTTCAAATACGAGGGTGTGGCCATCCGCAACGAACAGGGTGTGCCAAAGGCGTGGATCAGCCAAAGGATCGGAGGCGATCAGATCGACTACGCCGATGAAAGCGGCGAAGTCCGTACGATGTTTCGTGACGCGCTTGCCCAGAACGGGCTCGAATCTAATATGGACCCCGCCTACGAGGCGGAAAAGGCGGAGTTGCCGCCAAAGCCGGGCAAGGCGCTTTGATGAAAGCGCCTACCTAGGCCTTGAGATCACAAATTCTGTGCGGCACCGCCTGGAGCAGTCCCGCAGTTGGGCCGCAGCTTGAGGAAAAGGAACGCAAATGCTTCGCAAGGAAATCAACGAGCTTCTGACCGAAACCGATGCCGGAAAGCCTATGGGCGATATGTTCCGGCAGTATTGGATCCCCGCACTTCTGGCCTCAGAACTGCCGGAAGATGACTGCCCCCCGACCCGCGTAAAACTCCTGGGCGAACGGCTAATCGCGTTTCGTGACAGTAAGGGCCGATATGGCTTGATGGACGAATTCTGCGCCCACCGCGGCGTATCTCTTTGGTTCGGCCGCAACGAAGAAGACGGTTTGCGCTGCCCCTACCACGGCTGGAAATACGACTATACCGGCCAATGCATCGAGGTACCTTCCGAGCCCGAAGAATCCGGCTTTTGCGCAAAGATCAAGCTAAAGGGCTATCCGCTGATCAAGGTTGGTGATGTGCTCTGGACTCATATGGGCGATAAAGAAGACCGTCCGGCTGAACCGATTTGGGAATTCGCCACGGTCCCGCCCGAGCAGACCTATTCTTCGAAACGCTGGCAGGAATGCAATTGGCTGCAGGCGATGGAAGGTGGCATCGATTCAAGCCACGTTTCTTTCCTTCACTCCGGAGGGTTGAAGACCGATCCGCTGTTTCGAGGCGCCAAGGGCAACACATACAACGAGAACGACAAGAAGCCCGTGTTTGAAGTTGTCGAATCTGATGGCGGCTTGCATATCGGCGCTCGACGCAATGCGGAAGAAGGGCATTACTACTGGCGCGTGACGCCGTGGATCATGCCGTCGTTCACTATGGTGCCGCCACGCGGCGACCACCCGATGCATGGCCACTTCTGGATCCCCATCGACGATCACAATTGTTGGGCCTGGTCCTTCGACTACCACCCGACCCGCGCGCTTTCACCAACAGAGCGGCAGGCGATGGAGGACGGCTACGGAGTGCACAACCAATATGTGCCCGGCACCTTCCGGCCGCTGCAGAACAAGGACAACGACTACCTGATGGACCGCGAAGCGCAAAAGCGCGGAGATAGCTATTCGGGCATCTGGGGCATAGCGATGCAGGACGCCAGCTTGCAAGAAAGCATGGGCCCCATTGTGGATCGGACAAAAGAGAACCTTGTCTCAACCGACAACGGTATCATCATGGCACGGCACCGTTTGCGCAAAGCCGTTGTCGCACTGCGCGATAAGGGCGTGCAGCCTCCCGGTCGGACGCCTGAACATCAGCTTGTGCGCTCAGCCGCGCGGGTCTTGCCACCGGAAGAACCTTTCGGGGATGCGATGAAAGACGATCTAACCGCGCGCCCCGGCGTCAAACAGACCTCGGTCTAGGTAATGCCGCACGACCACGACGACATGTTTGAGGCTGACAACGCGACGCGCGCGGACCGGGGGCCGGTGGATCACCCGACCATGCTGAGCAGCTGCGCCCGTGCGGCCACAGCGGAAGAGGCACTGTACAGGGTGCAATACCCAAACTCCGCCACCCGGACGACACGCATCTTCGCGCTGGACCAAGCGGCGGCTGAGGCGATGTATGCAATTACCGACGACCTTTGGGACAATGCGCATTTCCTGACGGTTTTGGGCAATGGAAAAATCACAGCCGACACAAACTCCTATAACGTCCCGATTAGTCACCCCGATGGCACCCCCGCAAACCTTGACGCGGAACTCGCCGGAGCCGACGTTGTAGTTTTGCTTGCCACCAATGGCTCTAGCGAGGCGGCAGCTGAGGTAATCGCGCGCGAATGTTTTGACCGTAAAATCATGTGCGCCGGGCTGGCCTTGAAGCGCGGTCCATCATCGGAAAGCATGGACCGTGTTGTGAATTCTATGCGTAGATTTACGCGCGTCTTAGTCGTGGCACAGGATGACGACTATATCCCGGCCATGCTGACGGCGCTGCGCGCATGAAATCATTGCCCCATGCTCTTGCGATTGCCACCCTTCTTGCCACCCCAGCTTATGCTGCGGATGGCGCAACGCTGGCGGCGGGCGGAACCCTGTCGTTCCTAACGTTGGGCTTTGCTGTCGGCCTAGCCCATGCGCTTGACGCCGACCACGTCGCCGCGGTCGCCACGATGATGGGAAAGAACGACGACCGTCGCGGCATCATTTTGCGCGGAGCCGCTTGGGGACTTGGCCACACTGTGGCGCTTTTCATGATCTGTTCGGTCGTGCTGATGCTGGGCCTGACAATCTCGGGCGTTGTCGAGTCTGCATTGGAATTGGCTGTGGGCATCATGATTGCAGGTCTTGGCCTGCGGGTGCTGTGGAAACTGCGTCGCGAGCGCATCCATATCCACGCTCATGACCATGACGGCGCGCGCCACTTTCACGCCCATTCCCACGCAGGCGACCCAACCCAGCATGACGCGGCGATACACACCCACCGGCACACCGCCCGCGCGATGCTACCAACGTTGGGCGTAGGACTTTTGCACGGCGCTGCTGGCTCTGCCGGATTGCTGGTTCTAATCGTGGCGACGGCGGGATCGATGGGCGAAGCAATGCTCGCCTTTGCGGTCTTCGGAATTGGATCGCTGATCGGCATGACACTTTTAACCGCTGCGGCAAGCTATCCGCTGGGGCGCATTCATCAAGGCGCGGCTTGGATGCGCACCTCGCTGGAGCTATCTATTGGCGGAATTGCATTTTTTGTCGGCGGCGGCGTTGTCGTCGACAGTCTTCATGGCCTCGGAGTCATGGGTCTTTAGAAAGGATACACCATGTGCGGAGAGATCGACGAGCAAGTGATTGTAGGCCAAGATATGCGCGCCCGGCTTCATGGCCTGACCGCCGGCATGGATCTGCCGGAACCAACTGGCGGCGGTGAAAACCCCGTGAACCTCGCCGAAGCGACAGCGCGCGGCACCTATATGGACCGCATTTTCCGCGCAGGCCTAGCCCGGTCTCTGCAGGATATTGAACGCGCCGAAGACGATGAGACCGTTGATGCACTGGCCGCCCAGGCGATTGCCTTGGCCCGTTTGGCAGGCTTTCTGGCTGGGCAATTGCCGCCGGAAGCCGACCTGTTTCGCGCTTTGATCGAGGCAATCTCCGCCGGTCACGCAGAGCCACAGGAGCGCGTCGACGCAATCCGCCGCGCCCATGATCACCACCACGGCCATTCGCACGACCATCACCACTAAAGCGGGAAACTCAGCTTGGCCTCATTCGATTTTCTCAAAGACCCATCGTGGCGCAAAGAGGTCTCTTCGAGTGCGCTAGGCAAGAGCTTTTGGGGCTTTGGTGCAGCCGCTGTCGGGTTCGGTATTCTATGTTGGTTGATCAAAGGCCCAGACGTGGTCTGGGCCGCTCTCAGCGAAGACCTAAGCTTGGTTGCTGATCTCATGCCCCGCGTCGTCGTTGCCCTATCGATCGCCGCACTGATCTGGGTGATGATGCCGCGCGACCGGATGTCAGCGCTTGTTGGTAAAAAATCTGGCATGCGCGGCCTGATAATCGCAACGCTCGCTGGAGCTGTCACGCCGGGGGGGCCCTCTTCAGCCTATTCGCTTTTGGCCGCCGTTGCTGTGTCAGGAGCGGATCGTGGAGCCCTTGTGGCCTATATCACCGCGTGGGCTCTGCTGGGTCTCCAACGGATTCTCATCTGGGATGTGCCGTTCATGGGGGCAGAATTCGCAATGCTGCGCTTTGCAGTTTGCCTCCCCCTGCCGATCATCGCCGGGCTCATAGCACGTCGCCTTCCCCTGACCTTGCGCATCAAAGGAGACGAAACATGAGCCCCGGTCTGCTCGTCCTCAGCGTATTATTGGTCCTTTTAGCTGCCCTCGCGGTACAGCAGCGCCAAGACACGGGCCCCGTTGTTCAGCGGTTCGTGGAGCAATTTGCAATGCTGGTTCCACGGATGCTGGTTGCGCTGATCGCAGCAGGCTTTATCGCCAAACTCATACCGAAAGAGGCAATCGCGGGCCTTCTAGGCGAGGATGCGGGGCTACTCGCCTTGCCCGTGGCCGTTGCCGCCGGGCTGATCGTGCCCGCTGGACCCGTCATCGCCTTCGCTATCGCGGCCGTCTTTGCCAAATCTGGCGCCTCAGTCCCGGCCCTTGTGGCCTTTGTGACGTCGTGGAGCATCTTTGCCGCGCACCGCATCTTTATCTACGAGGTGCCGCTATTGGGGACATCTTTCCTGCGTATGCGCCTTCTCTCCGCAATGGCGGTCCCGTTCATGGCTGGGGTGCTTGCGATGCTCGCTGGAATGATTACAACCTTCGGGCAGCCGTTGCTGACACACTGACAATTACTCGTCAGCAGGAGGCACCCAAAATTCTTCAAAGCCTTCTGCAGGCTCTAGCTGGTCGAACCAGTCCAGCCCGATGGCTTTCATGATCCGACTGTTGCAAACCAGAACGCGCGCCTCGATATCAGAGGTGTTCACACGCTTGTGCGCCACGTAGGGCGGCACATAGATGAAGTCGCCCGGACCCCAATCATAAACCTTTGGTGTTGTGTCCCACCTCCACTCAAATTCCACCTTACATTCGAAATGCACATCATAATGTAGATCCTGCCCAGTGCCCTCGATCACAAAGGCAATCTCTTCAGATAGATGGCGCGAGGTGCCGGTGGCTTTGCCTGCCGCAATCATCTGCATGTAGATGTCGATACAACATTCTTTGGTATCCATACGCTCGTTGATGACATGCTTGATAAGCCCGTCAGCAGACCGCTCCATCGGCATCTCATCGAATTTCACAACGTTCGATCGGTTCTTATATTCCGACCGGAACGCCTGAGATTGCTCTAGCGCATCCTTATAAAAGGACACTTCCGGTGCACCTTGCTTGGCGCGCTGCCGCTCGATGGCGTCGGCAAAGGTCGAAGGATCAATACTCATGTCAGTCTCACCTTATACATTGCTCGGTGGCAGATAATCTTCGTGACCCGGCACTGGAGTCTCCGGCGGATATTCAACCATTTTCTGAAAGACCATATGCATGAACAGGAACAGCGGTTTAGCCTTGAGAACCAAGATTAAACCTTCCTCATCCGTGTCGTTTAGGTGTTGGTGAACACATGCATTTTCCACGATTAACGCATCCCCGGTTTCCCAGTCAATGCGGCGACCATCATGGATATCGTGTCCCTTGCCCTTCAGCACAAAGAACACCGCCGAATTCATATGGCCGTGGGTCTGACCGTAGCCTTTGGGCGAAAACACCTCAACATGCGCCTCGATAGATTGCGCAATTCGGTTCGCCTGCGGGTTAATGACCTTCTTGCCATAGTGCTGGGGTCCGCCGTGCCAACTATGATCGGATGTCTTGTAAACACGCGGTTGGGAATAAAGCTCTTCTTTCAGCTGGCCATAGGTACCTTCCAGCGCGCGCACAAACGTCCGCTTTTTGGTCCAGCGTTCCCAGACCACTTTTCCGCTGTTGTGACCTTCGCCAGCCTCGTCGATTGGTTCCGACACGGCGTGCCCTCCTTGATTTCATAAAAACGGTATCGTGGCGAGGCGGTTCCCGTCAATGGCACGGCGTTCCGAATAGGGGAACACTCCTCAGCGCGCGGATACAACCTCCGAGATCGAACGCCCCTTGATCTTCTGGCCAAGATATTCGGCTTCCTCACCATATAGCAGCGCCTTCACCTGATCCGGCCCCAGGCGCTTAACCAACTGATCAACGGCGCCGAACAATGGCAGTGTCAGTCCGGCTTGCTGGCTTAGATCCAGCACCACGTCCATGTCTTTTTCGTGCCAAGTAAATCGTGTGCTGTCCCACCGGTCCAGTGTTGTATTATGCGCAGGGCACTTCAACAGCGTCTCGCGCATCGCTTGCGCATCGATACCGCAGGCCTTTGCCAGCGACAGGGTCTCAAAATTCGCCACACATGCGGCCCAGTGCATCATATTGTTGCAAGACTTGCCCAACTGACCTGTGCCAACCGGCCCCATATGCTCAACGCTGCGGCTGTAAGCCATCAACACCGGCGTGATTTTAGCGACGTCTGCGGCCGCACCACCGCACAACGAAACCAGATCGCCATCAATCGCACCTTTCAGACCGAAGCAGACAGGCGCATCAACAAATCCAACACCCTTCGCGATGCAATCATCGTTCAGCGCAATCATCGTCGCGGGATGATTGGTAGCAGCGACCACAATGACCTGACCATCCCTTGGCTTGGCCTCCAGCAACGCCCCGACAACGCCGCGCGATTGATCATCGGTACTGACAACTACGACGACAACCTCGCACCCTTCCGCGATATCGCCGAGCGTATCAGCAGCGGTTACACCCTCGACCGCTGCGGCCGCCAGCACCGACGCATCCGTATCAAAGGCCTCGACACGATGTCCCGCCTGTGCGGCGTGACCCGCCATCGCAGCCCCCATTGCCCCTACCCCAACGAAACCTACATCCATCCAATTTCCTCCCAAACGCGCACTGCAAAACAAACGGACTCGCGTAGGACTACACAACCAAGGCGCAGCCCGAGTTCTCTTATGTGGAACGCCGGTCCACTACGCGTTGGCGAGGATGCATTCCCTCCCCTAGGATCAGTGCAAATTCACCGCGCACTTTTGCCTTTCTGGGAACAAGGCCAGGCAACATGTTCGATGAACCAAAGAGGGCCAAAATGACCGAGCTTCCGCTGACCATCGCTACCACAGACTACGACCATTTCCGCGATATTCGCACTGGTGTGGTCGCCCCGGAGGGCATCGACCTGAACTGGTTCCTTTTGGGCCATCACGAATGTTTCGCGCGGATGACGGCCAACCGCGAATTTGACATGTCCGAGATGTCATTTGCCAAATTCTCGACCCAAGTCACACGCAAGAACAGCGACCTCATTGGTCTGCCGGTGATCTGCTCTCGGCTATTCCGGTTCTCATCGTTTTACGTGAACAAAAAATCCGGCATCAAGCGGATTGAGGATCTTTACGGCAAGACTGTCGGTAGCCCCGAATGGGCCCATTCCGCTGCTGTGTGGATGCGCGGGTGGATGCAGAACGATGTCGGCATGGACATGACAAAGATCAAATGGTTGCAGGCCGGGGCAAACGCGCCGGGGCGGGAAGAAAAGGTTGAGTTGAGCCTGCCCGACGGTATCGAAATTACTCGTATCAAAGATAGATCCCTGTCCGAGATGCTGGCTTCCGGCGATTTGGACTGCGCCATCATTGCCCGCCCGCCAACCTGCTTTCTGGAAGAGCACCCCGATATCGTAAGGCTGTTCCCGAACTTTCTAGAACTTGAAGAACAGCAGTATGCAGACACCGGCGTCTGGCCGATCATGCATATCATTGCGATGAAGAAATCTGTGCACGACGCACACCCGTGGGTCGCTCGCAACATGTTCAATGCGTTTGAAGAATCCAAACGCCTCAGTATTGAACGCCTGCTGGACCCTGCCGTGTCGCGCTATCCGCTCGCGTGGCTGTCCAGCTATGGCCGAAAAATGCAAGGCGTCTTCGGCAAAGACCCCTTCCCTTTCGGGGTCGAGCCGAACCGCAAAACCTGGGAGATGATGGGCCTTTATACCTTCCAGCAAGGCATCGCCCATCGACAGTTTGAGCCTGAAGAAATCTTCCCCGCCAGCGTTATAACAAAGGTGGTCATCTGATGCCCGATACAGGTGGACCCGTCGCCCCAGACCGCATTGCCGATGTCGCAGCCGCAGCCCGTATTCTGGCAGCCCGCGGTGTGGTGGATGGGTTCGGCCATGTCTCAATGCGTCACCCCGATGCGCCCGACCGCTATTTGATGTCGCGCGCATTGGCACCTGCGCTTGTCAGGCCTGAAGACATCGTCGAATACGATCTCGAAAGTGTTGCCTGTGATCAAGACGCGCCAAAGGGTTTTCTCGAACGCTTCATTCACGGCCAGATCTACAAGGCCCGTCCAGATGTTTGCGCAGTCGTGCACAGCCATTCGCCCTCAGTCATCCCTTTCGGCCTGACCAAAGCCCCGATGCAAGCGTGCTTTCACAACGCCGCCTTTCTCGCACAAGGCGTGCCGGTCTTCGACATCGCCCGCGATCATGGTGCAACCGACATGCTGGTATCAGACAATGACAAGGGCGTGGCGCTGGCGGACTGTCTGTCGGACAAACCTGTAGCCCTAATGCGCGCCCACGGCTCGGTCGCTTGCGGCCCGTCACTCGAGGTCGCGGTGTTCCGTGCGGTCTACACCGAAGTTAGTGCACGGGTTCAGCATTGGGCACTCGCCTTAGCCGAAGACGGTGAAGAGTTGGCAGCCCTGTCTAAGGAAGAAGGTCGCTTGGCCGATGTGCCGAACCAAACAGCCGGCATCCGGGCATGGGACCTGTGGCGCGCCGAAATTCGTGATCAAGCAGGGTGGTAAAAATGGCTAATAAGGACGAACTCGCACTCTGCCTCAGAATGCTCGAACATCAAGGGATCATTGACTACAATGGTCACGCCTCGATCCGTTGCGACGCTGGCATGCTGATCAATGTCGGCAGCTCACAACGCAGTCGACTGACCGCTGACGATATTTGCCTCATCGATCTGGACGGCAATTTGATCGAGGGCAAAGGCAAGCCACCGCTTGAATTCCACCTGCACGCGGGCATCTATAAAGCGCGGCCAGACGTGGGCGCGATTGTTCATGCCCACCCGCAATGGTCGACATATCTAACGATGACTGGCCACGACTATTCGCCCGTGTTCGCGCAAGGCACGCTCGTGCATCCCGTCCCCGTGCTCGACACACCGGATTCGATCAATTCGCCAGAGATGTCCGCGAAATTGGGCGCGGTAATGATCGATCGCCCCGCAGCGTTGATGAAGTCGCATGGCGCCGTTACCGTGGGCGCAGACATCGCCGAAGCCTTCGTGTTGATCACCTACCTAGAAGAAAATGCGCGGCGCCAGTATATGGCACTGCAGATTGGCACGCCCTACGCTTTCAGTGCAGCCGAAATCGAAGCCGCCCGCACAAAGCTTTATACGCCCAGCCTGTTCAGCCGCACGTGGGATCACTTCGCCGCCAAGCTGGAGGACGCATGACCGATGAGAGCTATCATTTAATTGGTGTAATGGGATCACCCGTAATGCACTCTCAGTCGCCTTTGATGCATAATTATTGGTTCGATCAAACAGGGTTGCCAGGCAAATATGTTTATCTGCCGCTGCCACCTGAACGGCTGCCTGCCGCGCTTCGCGCCCTGCCCGCGCTCAACTTTGCGGGCTGCAATCTGACCATCCCGCACAAGCTGCAAGCAATGGAGATCGTTGACGAAGTGGACGAGGTCGCCCGCAAAATTGGCGCAATCAGTTGCGTGGTCGTGCTCGAGGACGGCTCTCTTTTGGGGACGAACAACGATTGGTTGGGGTTTTTGGGGAACCTCAAGCAATCGGCGCCCGATTGGCGCGCCAATGCAGGACCCGCCACCGTGATTGGAGCAGGCGGCGGATCGCGCGCTGTCTGTCACGCGCTCCTGTCGGAAGGTGCGCAAGAGATCCGTCTGGTTAATCGCAGCAACGACCGCGCCCAGAGACTTGCCGACGACATCGGCGGGCCGATTATGGTTCTGTCATGGAATGAACGCCACGCGGCACTGGACGGGGCTGCGACGGTCGTAAACACTACCAGTTTGGGCATGGTCGGGCAGCCGCCTCTGGAACTCAAGCTCGATGCATTGGGTCCTGACGCGGTTGTTGCAGACATCATTTACACACCTCTCGAAACATCATTCGTCCAAGCGGCCCGCGCACGCGGCAACACAGCGGTCGGTGGTTTGGGCATGCTTTTACATCAAGGCCCGCCCGCATGGAAACTCTGGTTCGGCCTGACCCCAGACGTGACGCCGGAATTACGGGAAATGATGGAAGCCAGCATCACCGGCAACGCATAGGAGACGGCAACATGACTAAGACCGACGACCTCATCATAGGACGCATGCTGATCGGTGGAAAATTCGTCGAAAGTATCAGTGGAAAGTGGCGCGATACCATCAATCCAGCCACCGAGGCATTGATCGGACGTGTCCCAGAAGGCACCACCGAGGACGTCGAAGCCGCCTATACCGCAGCCCATGCTGCACAGCCCGCTTGGGCTGCTCTCGATATGCAGACGCGCGCCGACTACCTCAATAAATTGGGCGATGCGATTATAGCCCGTACGCAGGAACTCGCACGGCTCGAGGCCATTGATACCGGCAACACAATTGGCAAAATGGTGGCCGACGTCGAAAAGGCAGTCGAACGCATTCGCCTTGCCGCGGGTCTAGGCTTGGAACTGAAAGGCGAAACCATTCCCTCTACGTCTGCTGGCCTGCATTTCACGCTGCGCACGCCCTACGGAGTCGTTGGCCGGATTATTCCGTTCAACCACCCCTTTGGCTTTGCTGCTTCCCGGCTCGCGAGCGCAATTATCCCCGGCAATACGATCATCATCAAGCCCTGCGAGACAAGCCCCCTATCGGCCTGTGTGCTGGGCGAGATCGTCAATGAGATCCTTCCGGCTGGCGTCGTCAACGTCGTTACCGGTGGTCCGGCAGCAGGCGACGCCATCGTTCGGCACCCCAAGATCAAGCGCATAGCATTCATTGGCCACGCAGGCACCGGCATGGCGATCCAACGCGCCGCTGCTGAGGTTGCGGTCAAGCACGTGTCGCTGGAGCTTGGCGGTAAGAACCCGATGATCATCTGCCCGGACGCCGATCTAGCAAAAGCCGGTGCTGCAGCCGTGCGCGGCATGAATTTCGCATGGCAAGGTCAATCTTGCGGATCCACCTCCCGGCTGATGTTGCATGAAGACGTCTACGATACAGTTTTGCCGATGGTCCTCGACCGGATTGGCAAGATGAAGGCGGGCGATCCGCTTGATGCAGCCTCCTCCATGGGGCCTATGAACAGTAAGATGCAATACGACAAGACAATGGAATATATTGAGATCGCCAAACAGGACGGCGCGACCCTAATGGCAGGCGGCAAGCGTCCCGAGGGCCCCGAATTTGACAAAGGTTTCTGGGTAGAACCCACCGTATTTACCGATGTCACCATGGACATGCGTATCGCGAAAGAAGAGGTGTTCGGACCCGTCCTATCTGTCCTAAAATGGCGCGAGATTGACGAAGTGATCAGCATGGCAAACGACGTGGACTATGGTCTCACCGCCTCGATCTGGACCCGCGACCTTGATCTGACAATGCGGTTCATCCGCGAGATTGAGGCAGGCTATATTTGGGTCAACGGCACAGGCACCCACTTCCGCAACGTCCCCCACGGCGGCTTTAAGAACAGCGGCACGGGACGCGAAGAAGGTCTCGATGAACTGCTCAGTTACACAGAGGTCAAGGCGGTCAACATCATCACTGGCTAGCCCTCTTTTCTAAGCCAGAATGAATATGGGCAGGCAGTGTATGTCAAACGAAACACCATTCCAGGGGACGTGCTATGAAGACATCTATCGCCACGGTTTCTATTTCAGGGAACCTCCCGGAAAAGCTCGAGGCCATCGCTGCTGCTGGGTTTGATGGCATCGAGATCTTTGAACAGGATTTCATTGCCCATGACGGTAACCCGCGTGAGGTGGGCGATTTGATCCGCTCCATGGGCCTTGATATTACGCTGTTTCAGCCATTCCGAGACTTTGAAGGGCTGCCAGAACCGTTGCGCGCCAAGGCCTTTGATCGGGCAGAACGTAAGTTCGATCTGATGCAAGACCTTGGGACCGACCTGGTTCTGATCTGCTCATCCTGCCATCCAGACGCGCTTGGCGGCATCGACCGGGCCGCAGCGGATTTCCACGACCTTGGGGATCGCGCCGCAAAGCGTGGCCTTCGGGTTGGATTTGAAGCACTGGCTTGGGGTAAGCATGTCAACGATCACCGCGATGCTTGGGAGGTCGTACGGCGCGCTGATCACGCGAATGTCGGACTGATCCTAGACAGCTTTCATACGCTTGCCCGTAAGATCGACCCAGAAACGATCCGGCGCATCCCCGGCGACAAGATTTTCTTCGTGCAATTGGCTGATGCACCGCTCATCGACATGGATCTGCTTTACTGGTCTCGCCATTTCCGCAACATGCCCGGTGAAGGCGATCTGGCCGTTACTGATTTCATGAAAGCGGTCATGGCCACCGGGTATTCCGGGCCGATTTCGCTAGAGATTTTCAATGACCAGTTTCGCGGCGGACAACCCCGGAGCATTGCAAAGGATGGATATCGCGCGCTTATTGCGCTGATGGATGATGTTCGGCGAGAAGAACCGTCTACCGTGTCAGGCCTGCCTCAGATGCCTGCACGGTTAGATGTTGAAGGGGTAGCTTTCGTAGAATTTGCAGCGCGCGCCGAAGAGGCAGAAACGCTAGAAGACCTGTTAAGAACGCTGGGCTTTCAGCACTCCGGCAACCACATTTCCAAGAGGCTTTCGCTTTGGACGCAAGGCGACATCCGGATCGTCGTGAACCGCGAAACCACCGGGTTCGCCAGCAGTTCCTATGTCACGCATGGCATGAGCGTTTGCGACATCGGTATTTCTGTCAACGATGCAACGCAGGCCGTTTCCAGGGCAAAACACCTTGGGGCCACCCCCTTCGAACAAGCAACAGGCCCAGGTGAATTGAACATCCCTGCAATCCGTGGCCTATCCGGGAGCGTTGTGCATTTCATTGATGAAGCCAGCGGCCTCAATGATGTATGGTCAGTAGAATTTAACAATATACAAGGCAAAGCCACCAGTGCCGGTCTCTATCGGATAGACCATCTTGCCCAAACCATGAGCTACGATGAAATGCTCAGTTGGTCGCTGTTCTACACAACCCTGTTCCAGATGCAGAAATCGCCGATGTTCGATGTTGTTGACCCTGACGGGCTTGTCCGCAGCCAAGCGCTAGAGACACTTGATGGCTCGTTTCGGATAACGCTGAATGGCGCAGAGACGCATCGCACCATGGCCGGACATTTCCTTGCCGACAGCTTTGGGGCCTCTGTCCAGCACATCGCATTCGCGACGGACGACATCTTTAAAACGTCTTCCGCACTGGTCGAGCTTGGCTTTAAACCCCTGCCGATGTCCGACAACTACTATGCGGATTTAGACGCAAGGTTCGATTTGGCGCCGGGACTTCTTGATAGCCTAAAGGCTGGCAGCATCTTGTATGACGAAGATGCCGATGGCGCCTTCCTCCAGCTCTACTCCCGACCATACGGCGGCGGAATGTTCTTCGAGATCGTCGAGCGGCGCGGAAACTACCGGGGATATGGCGCGCCGAACGCCCCATTTCGGATTGCGGCCCAAAAGCGTCTGATGCGGCCAAAGGGAATGCCAAGGATTTAGTAGTGTTAATCTAGGGGCTGTTGACGTTCACCGAATGTGAAGGATTGTTGCGGCAATAGAGATGCAAGCCGTGAAGCTATGGTCTGTTTTGCACGACCGCATAGCTATCCCTCTGTTTTCCTTTAACTTACCAAAGTAGTTTTCAATCAAATGCCGCCATTTGTAGGTCTCCTTGTCGAAGTCTGCTGGGAACCTGCGGTTGGATTTTGGCGGGATGACCGGGGTGATGTCGCGGGCCAGAAGGTCA
>CAJQNG010000087.1 GCA_905479635.1 uncultured Boseongicola sp.
AGGCTGATAGGTCATGCTGGAACACTATCTCTCCACGGCGGTTATATCCAGAAAATACCGCCCTAACCGCCCTACCTTACAGCTCCGCGTTATGTCCAGTAAGTTTGCATTATCGGACATTAAAAGATATGCTGGGGAGCAGTTCAATTTCATTGCTGGATTCACCGGAAAATGACCTCAGAGGACGAGAAACCAACTTCATCAAACTCTGGTGCACCTGATATCGCTCCGGACGACGAGAGAGATCAAGAGAAAAGCGATGGGATAGCCCTGCCCTCTCATGTCGCAGGTTCAGGGGCGCTTGATCGCCTGGTCGACACCGCACGCGCCTATGCGGCCCAGGCAACGGCAGAGAACACCAACAAAGCCTACAAGAAGGACTGGGAGCATTTTACGCGGTGGTGCCGCAGGCGCGGCGCAGAGCCGCTTGGTGGCAACGCCCCTGATCCTCAACTGATTGGCCTGTATATTACCGACTGTGCCGCCCCTCAGGATGGGGCCCCTGCCCTCTCACCGGGCCGTACGCAGCCGCTGGGGCGGCCGCAGGCGGCTCTACGGCCTCTTGCGGTCTCAACCATTGAACGGCGCCTGTCAGGCCTTGTTTGGCACTACCAGCAGCGTGGCTTTACGCTTGATCGGAAAGATCGCCACATTGCCACCGTGTTGGCAGGCATCCGGCGCAAGCACGCGCGACCTCCGGTGCAAAAGGAAGCAGTATTGGCTGAAGACATCCGCGCCATGGTGGCCACCCTGCCCTTTGATCTGCGCGGGCTCAGGGACCGCGCTATTTTGCTGATCGGCTATGCGGGCGGGCTCAGACGGTCGGAAATTGTTTGCCTCGACCACAGCCGCGACGACCTCGGGAGCACCGACGGTGCCCCCGACAGCCGCGGCTGGGTCGAAATCGAAGACGAGGGGGCGATATTGTTTCTGCGCGGTAAAACCGGATGGCGGGAAGTTGAGATTGGCCGAGGGTCTGCTGAGCAAACCTGTCCGGTGCACGCGCTGGAGCAATGGCTTCATTTCGCCAAAATCGACTCTGGACCACTGTTTCGACGCACCAAACGCGACAACAAGCGTGTTCTTGAGGACCGCCTTTCCAGCAAACACGTCGCAAGGCTGATCAAACAAACTGTGCTGGACGCTGGCATTCGGAGCGATCTGCCCGAGAAAGAGCGCCTCGCTTTGTTTTCTGGGCACAGCTTGCGGGCGGGTCTCGCGTCCAGCGCCGAGGTTGACGAACGCTATATACAGAGACACTTGGGCCATGCTTCGGCGGAAATGACCCGCAGGTATCAGCGTCGCCGCGATAGGTTCCGCGTTAATCTGACCAAGGCCGCCGGGCTGTAGGGCGGCAGTTGTTCGCAGGCAAGAACCAGCATCGCTGCGGCTCTATTCTGTGAAATATCCACAGGAATACAGGTCAGTATGCTGGTTACTACACTAAAAATTGCACGTAGCCCTATGAAAGACCCGCCAGGACGCCCTTAACTCTTGGAAGACGGTCCAGCGTTGCGTCCAAACGCTCCTGCCACCCAGGCCCCGCCTCACGAGCGTCTACATAGGCTTCCAAAAGCTCATCCGGTCGATCTTCCGCCAACACCTCGATCAAAAATGCCGCCTGCAGCCGATCTTTCTCGGCTTTCAGGCTGTCAGCCCCGTCCTGCCGGCGGTCTGCAATGATCAGCTTGTGAATTGCAAACCGTTCCGGCCGCGGGACCTGCACCAGAACACCACCGCGGTAAACCGCAACGGCCCTGATAGGGTCGGCAATCAGATAGTTCAGGTGATGCAGTGACTGCGCGTTCACGCCAAGCCCTGCCAAAGGGCGGATACCCTCTACTTCCTCGAAGGACGGTGTCAGAAATTCGACCATCAGATCATTTCGGGTTTGGCGCCAGCGCCAAACCCCATTGTCGTCACTACTTGGAACCGGCGCAAAAGAAAAATCACCCAGCACCTCCAGCAATGGCGGTGCGCCGACATCTTCCAAGGCCAGCGACATGTGCTCGAAACTTGCAATGTCGATGTCACCGGTTTGAGCCATATCGTCGATGCTATACCGAACGCCCAAAACCCCTTCATAGAGCCTAAATGCGTGCGTTTCCACGACTGTGCCGCCGAGGCGAAACACGCCGGCCCCGGCCAAAGCTGACATCAGGCTGCCGGTCGCGGCATCTACACCCTGAAACCCCTCGGCCCGTAATATGCGTATTAGTCGCGTCCGATGCTTATTGCGGTCTTTAACACCTTGGCGGAGAGCTTTGTGGTTATCGAGACGCCCGCTAAGCTCAGGGCTTTCCTCGCCGATATAGGTTTTACGCACGTCCGAGCCAATACGATAGCTGTCGTACCAATAGATCTTTCCATTTCGGTCGACTCGTGTGGGTGTTCCACGGATACTTGATGACGCTTCGTCCAAGAGTGAGCGGCGCAAATCGTGATAAGTTGAATGCGCTGTTACCGAATGCCTATCAATCATTGCCAGACCTCGTGTTCAACAAAACTTATTACCGTTGAGCATAGCGCCATGTTCAACTATAAACAGATTAGTTGAACATTCCAAATAATGCGGGCTGTAATACGCTTCCGTTTTCATTGCGGCGGCCCTAAAAAACTGCACCCTGGATGCAGGTCTCCTGCCCCACGTTCTGGACTATATCCCGCGACTATCCGCCCGACTCCGCTATTTTGTCACTGCTGAAGCTCTGCCATCACAAGAAGAACGCCCGCTTACAAAATGCAGGCTCGCAGTCCTTCTGGTCAAATTCGACTGGTTTAGGCTCGAAAATCAGTTTTCAAACAGGTAGCGCAAATTTTCCATCGCCTTCTCAATCAGAACCTGATCCACCTCCGACCCCGATATCCGGATTAGGTGGCCGCGGCGGTCATGTGAGCGTTGAATGCTGATGCCGTTCGAAAGATGCAATGTGTCCTGCCCCTGCCATCCTGACAGAGGAGAGTTTATCTTTGGGCGCCCTCCTTTGGTTCCAGGGCCAGCATCTTTTTCAAACTCATCAATAACCTGCTCTAATACCGACCATTCAAGCTCCGCACTGGTTCCCTGCCCGCCTGCAAGAACGTCCCGCAATCGCGATTCAGCACCGTTGCGCAGCGCTGTGGCCAACCGCAAACCGTCTTTTTCCTTCAGGCTATCTGGGAATTGCAACATGTCACCGAGCTCTTCAAAGATCAGTGAGAAAGATCTGATCTTGGACCGCTTCGCCTTTGATGCGGTGCTGAACATATTTGCTACCGCGTCCTCTGCACTATGGAAAACCCCTTGCTGGGCCGCGATCACCGCTATGCGCCCACGTTCAAAATGGGAAAGGCTAGAACGGACCTCATTCTCCTCGACCATCGCAGCAAACGCTCCGCCAAGATCGTCGGGATTGCGAACCAGCGCCTTGATCGTCAGGTATTTTTCGTGATTTGTGAGTGCGAGTAGGTCTCGGACAGCACGCAGGCGGCGGTAGCCCGATAGCAGACCAAATGGTCGGGGACTGATACTGTCTGGTTCGCGAGCAAAGACCTCAATCGGAAGACGCAGACCATGGGCCGCGATCGATAGCTTCAGCTCCTCCATTTCCCCCTGATCCAAAACCATTCTGTCACGCACCATGGCATCATCCATAATGCTATCGAGTGTCAGCTCTTGAATGATCCGACCTTGTTCGGTCGCGCTGCGATGTGCCTCTGCATCTGACTTTTCACGGGCCTGTTCGGCACGCTCTTCGGGAGAGGATATTTCACGCGCCATCGCGACCTCTGCCGACACCTTCGAAATTGGGGCCATCGCCCCAGATGGGCGGCTTGGGGTTTCGCGGCGAAACTCTTCCTCGAACCGTGTCAGATCATCGGCACTTGGTGTCGAGACTTTTCTACGCTTGGCCATTCGACCCCTCCGCCTTTAGTTCCTGTTGATCACGCCACCATGCGCCGAGTATTATCTCTTTCACTTCAGCCCAGGTTCGATCAAACGTTTCGCGGCCTCGGACATAGGTTTCCCGGTTGAATTCCCGGTAATCCGCTTCGTAAATACCGTTTACCTGCTCGCCCGCCTGTCCAACCATCGCCGTCAAATCCTGACGGAAAGTCGTCATGAGGTCACCAAAATAAGCTTGGATGACATTCGCCATGTCCGTCTGTTGCGCCGCATCAAATCGGGTGATTAGCGTTCGGACAGCGTCCCATTCAAATCGAATGTCTTCGAGCCCGTGCTTGCGCCGCTGTGAGTTTTCACCATCCTCAATGCTGGCAAAAGTCGAATATAGCATATCAAAAAAACGACCTGTGGAATCAAATTCAAGGAACGACGCGCCAAGCGGAACGAGAAGTATATCAGCCGCGGAGAGCGCGTTGATCGTCAGGTAGCCGAGGGCAGGGGGGGTATCGAGCAAAATGATGTCATAGTCCTGCAAAATACCACTGTCGGTTAGACCATTCAGCAACCCATCCCATAGCGCCCAAGAGCCTGATTGCATGCGCCAAACTGGTACCTGAAACTCTGCCCAATAAAGGTTAAGCTGCGCTCCAATCAGGTCAATGTTGGGCCAGTGGGTATTCTGAATAAGGTTTCGCGGCGAAACCTCGGCGGCTTCTGTAAGGGTTTCGTCAAGCCGAATTTCTGGCTCACCACGCGCTGCACGCACCTTATTCTCGCCCTTAAGATGGAGCGCAAAATCCCGGGCCAGAATCGGAAACGCTGTTTGCCATTCATCTTCAACCTGCCCACCCATAATGCTCGTCATAGAGCCCTGACTGTCCAGATCGATCACCAACACCTTGTATCCATCCAAAGCAGCACTCATGGCCAGGTGCGCACAGGTAGACGTTTTGCCCACACCACCCTTGAAGTTGGCCACCGCCACAACCTTGGCATCAGCACCTTCAGGCCGGTAGGGGCGGTATTCCCGGTTGGCCGCTCCCTCGGTTGCAAAATGATCGCGCAAAGCGATGACCTCTGACAGAGAGAACCATTTCGAATTCCCTTCGCCTGCGCCTTGTGGAAGATCAGAGTGGGCTTTGAGGACCCTGCGAAAATGTGCTGGAGCCACGGGGATCAAGTAGCGACAGATTTCCCATGTCGAAAACTTCCGAAGTCGCTTGAACCCATCAGGGGCATGACCGCCCCTTTTCAGCTCATCACGCCCCTTGGCCGCAAATGTTGCCGCTCGCGCGAATCGCGCCGTGTCGCTAGGTAGAGATAGCTTCGCGGCAGCAGCGGCTGGATCAATACCAAAATAGGGTGGTACATCCGGTTTAAACGAAGATGTCATGCGTTCTCGCCAATGTTAGGGCATTTACCAAGTTCTCAGTAAACTATCGCACATCAAATCGAAATTGGAAATCTATAGCCCGCGAAATCCTAAATATCAGAAAAAAACACATGATCATCTGTTTAATTTATTTGGATACTTTAAGGACTTTATGTGCTGGTTACCGTTACTTATCAATCTATTAGACCATCTTTGGTGCCCAGTTACAGGGCGTAGGGGACCCTGTTACAGGACAAAGAGCGCCCAAAGCCGGGCCATAGGGGACTGATTCGCAGGATATATAGTCTAATGCCCCTATTAGGCACTATAAAGGCTGATTGCCGGAAAGTTCCCGGCGCAGTTGTCCCGTATACGGATACCTAAGGGCACCCTGTAAACACCAAAGGAACCCGTCTACGGGCCTCCTGAATGCCAGATAATAGGTATCCACCGAAAGATTGAAAGAGGGTTCCTTCGCGGGTATAGTGCAGCAAGGATTCCAAAGAGAATCGGCTGAACAGGTGCAGCAATGGAAATTGATATCCCAAAGGGCAAGCTGACGGGCGCGCTGCGGCGTGGGGCTGTTAAGAAACACGTGGCTGCAATTCATGTGTCGGGTAAACTGTCATTGCTGCAACGAAAGCTATCCAATGTGTTGTTGCTAAATGCGTATGACATGCTGACCCGGCAGCAGCGCTTTCAAATCGACGCACGCACGCTGTGCTTGATGGTGGGGTATAATTCAAATGATTTTGATACGCTGAAGCAGTCGTTGCGCGGGTTGGCAGAAACCGTCGCAGAATGGGACATGCTGGATGAAGCCGGACGTCAGGAATGGGGCGTTTCGAGCCTGTTGAGTTATGCCAAGTTGAAGGGCGGTGTCTGTGAGTATGCGTATTCACCGGCACTCGCGGAAAAGCTGAACGATCCAAAGGTGTTCGCGCTGATCAATCTCAATATACAGAGGCGGTTTACCAGCGGCCATGCCCTTGCACTATATGAAAACTGTTATCGTTTCCATCGGACGGGAAGTACCGGCTGGTGGTCACTAGAGACGTTTCGCCGCCTGATGGGGGTTGAGGGCAGCAGCTATTATGAAAGCTACAAACATCTGAACGCCAAGATCATCAAGCCAGCAACGGCAGAAGTGAACCGCACGAGTAATATCGTCATCGCGCCAGAGGTCCGAAAGCGGGGCAGGGCGGTGACTGACATTCGATTTGTCATAAAATCAAACCCTCAGCTGGCAATTCTAGATTTGGATGACGGCGAGGGTCTTCGCAAGGCGCCCGTTTATGACCGTTTGCGCGCTATGGGCGTTTCGGACCGGCTGGCGCGGCAGTGGCTGGAAGAACATGGTGAAGATGTTGTTACAGGTAAGCTGGACTTTGTAGCAGGGCAGGGGGGTGTCAAAAGCCCGGTGCGCTACATGGCGGCGGCGCTACGTGATGACTTCGGTTCATCGCCAAAGCCAAATGGCAAAGCGGAGGGAGAGGAAACGCCGCTGAGCGAGCGAGCGGCTCGCTTGAAGCGGGTGCGAGATCTGGCGCTGGCCCGGACGCCAACGCAACGTGATGCGGATAGACAGTTATTTGCATCAACAATACAACGTCCCGCCGCCCGCGATGACTTTGAGCGCCACGGCTGGATGTCTGCACTGAATGCAAAGGAAATATCCGCGTTCTGGGCGGACCTGTTTCCTGATGAATTTGTCGGGCTTTGACAGGCAAATTCGTCGGCTCTGGCCCTAACTTTTGGCCAGCGCGGGTGTCGCCATCACCCGGGTGCCGAAATCGCAACGCAGATTGATTTTGATGCGCATATGTTGTGCGCATATGATCCATCTGTAGTCTCTCGTTCGAAGGAGATCAGTCCATGAATTCTCAGTCGCGCAAGCCCACGAACCTGTCGCTTGACACAGCCTTGCTCAAAGAAGCCAAGGCGTTGAAAGTTAACCTATCGCGTGCGGCAGAGAAGGGGGGTCGCACTGCCGTGGCAACCGCCGGAGCCGCGCAGTGGCAAGCTGCAAATGCGGCGGCACTCAAGAGCTCCAATTCTTACGTTGAAAGGCATGGACTGCCGCTCGACAGGTTCCGCCCGTTCTGATGGCGAAGTACGATGTGTTTCGCAATCCATCTGGCGATGGCTTCCTTTTAGATGTGCAGACCGATCTTTCGAGCGACCTGAACACACGGATTGTTGTGCCGCTCTTACCAAAAGCCAATTCACCTATGCGCGCTGCCAGCTCAATCCGACCTTTGAAATAGACGGTGAACCCGTCCTCAGGCTCCCGCAGGGCTCTTGATTGAGTTCGCCCTGGCAAACCACGGTTTCTGGTTGCCATGCGTAACTTAGACAACCTGTTTGCCTGTAAGCCCAACGACAGACTGCACTACATGTGGTGATTGTTTAGCAAACACTACACAATACTTGCTTTTGTTCTCTTTATGTTCTATACTATCTTTTACAAGAACTGAGGAGCAAGACAATGCAGCAATCACACTTTGAGACAGCCTCTTTTGTTGCAGGCAGCAATGATTATCACGTTCTGCCCGCGACCGAGAAACAGATCTTGTTCGCGCAACAGATAGCAAAACGCTCAAACATTGACCTGCCTGATGAGGCCTTGGTTGACCGCCACCAAATTTCTCGCTGGATTGACGCACACAAGACAGCTGTTCCTGTATCACGGTTCTCGGATTACCCGTCATCAAAGCAGGTTGCGTTCGCGGAACGGATCGCTCGTATCAAGCGACGCGATGTGCCGCAGGAGTGCTTTCGGGACCGAACGATGATGTCCTCGTGGATAGACAGTAATCGTTGATGGCTTGCCTGGTCCGTTGTAATTTGATGATATTGTAAAACACCGATAATGCAATTTTATTGGACGTAAAAAAATCATTCAAGCCGGGGCGGTTATTGCGGTATTTACTGGTCTAAAGCGCCGTAAACGATTAGCCTGTCGTTATGAAAGCGACTGCCAATCCTAACCTAGGCGATATCCAAGCCCTACATCTGTTGCCGCGTTGGGTCACTTCAGCGCCGAGGCAAAACACTGATAGTGCAACATTTTCATCCGGCGCAGCGCTGGCTTTACTAGATGTTGTGGTGGGAGATCCAAGCGGTATATTGCCCGCGGCGCTGCTGCGCGATCGTTTAGCTTTGGAGGCGGCTGCGGCCTGCCTGAAACTTGAAGGGCGCTTTGAGTCTACGTCCGATATCCGAGATGCGGTCTGTTTGGCGCGGGCAGGGGATGCCTTGGGTCCAGCGGGTGAGATGTTTGTGAGGTGGCGCAAAATTGCTCGGGTCAATCTTAGCGTATTCTCTTGGCTGGCGCAGGTGAGGAAGCTTTTGCCCGATCGGGTGGCGGAAGACTTTTCGGAGCTTGGCGTGTTTGACGGATCGCCCGTCGCCCAGGCGGCAGGGGTGTTAGCTGATGCGCTGCAACGGTTTCCTCGCGAGGAGGCAGCGGCGCTGATGCTGGCCGATGTCGCCCTAGCTCGTGCGGTTGGATGGGAGCGGTCTGTGCCGATACTTGCCGCGCATCTGAATCGCGCGGATGTCCGGGCCATTGCCGACGGTGCGAGTGATGCGCGACTACGCGTTGATCAAGCGATGATTGACGCCTGTGATGCGGCCATTCGCAACGCGGCCGATCTGTCTCGCCGCGCTGCCAGGCTGAACGCGATTGCGCCCAAGCTAAGGACGAAGGGGGCTGGAGACGCTCTGGTGCTGTTTCTCGGTCATGACGCGGTGTCGCCATCGGGAATGCTCAGTCCGATGATCCAAGGCACCACCTTTGCAATGACGGGCCGCGCGGCACGGCGGCTGTGTGATCGATTGGTTGATCTTGGAGTGGTGCGTGAACTAACCGGGCGGTCGACGTTCCGGCTGTATGGGGTGTGAAGGTGGCCGGGGACGCATTTGACCGAGAGCTGGAGGACCTGCCGCCTGATCTTCGTTGGCGGACCTGGATGGGCCGGATAGAGGCGGTGATCTTTGCCAGTGCGGCGACCGTGCCGCGTGATGACCTGGCGCGGGTTGTGGGGCAGGGGGCGTCGGTCGATTTGTTGATTGAGGACATCCAGGCGGAATTGACGGGTCGCCCCTATGAATTGGTCGCTGTTGCCGATGGTTGGTTGATGCGGACGCGGGTGTCATTTGCCGATGCGATCCGGACGGCGGCGGATGTGAATGAACAGTTGATGGATTTGAACGAGTTTGAAGTCGCGGTGTTGGCGGCTATCGCTTACCACCAGCCGCTGACCCGTGACGGACTGAAGGATATCTTCGGCAAGGACATCAGCCGCGATCTGATTGGGCGATTGCGGACGCAAGAGTTGATCGCAACGGGTCCGCGTAGTCCGCGGGCGGGGGCGCCCTATACCTATTTGACTACGCAGAAGTTCCTTGTGACGTTCGGGATGGAAAGCTTGCGGGATTTGCCAGATCGGGAAGGGTTGGTGGATGCGGGTCTGGCGGAATGACCATCTGGTGAGCGAAAGGGGAGCGTATCCAGAACGGACAACGACATTGTGATGTTTGCGAGATTTTGTCCGCTCCGGTACTTTGTTAGAGATTGATCGTTTTGTGACCTATCTGCTCTAAAGTGTTAAGAAAAACGAAAATGGTTACACATCGGGATGATCATGTTGACGCCCGCCTACGATGTCCATCTGGACGAGGAATTTAACAGTCTTATCTGGGTGCTTGTAGCTCAGGTAGTATCGGAAGTGGGATGCTGTCCTTTGCTCGCTGCGTCATAATACCCTAAAGATTACACAACTTGAAAACCTAAATATATTACAGCATCAAACCCTAACGGTTGAACGGGCAAGAGATTGTAACATGGCTATGGCAGCAGAAAAGTTGGCGTAATCTCTAGAGCTCTTGCGTGTTCTACAATCGAAGGGTGTCACAGCGGTTCGATCAAGTGACTTAACTCGGACCCATCGGGAACGACTCCTAATATCTGGATGTATCAAAGTAGTAATAAAGGGTTGGTACATCACGTCACAACCCGACGAGATCGCCGGCGAAGGCACGGCCTGGTACGCGTCGTTTTGGGGGTTTTGTGCGCAGTACCTTTCTGCCCGATTTGGCGAGGACTGGTCCTTGTCTCCTGAGCAATCCCTACAGTTGCACGCAGGCGATACGACAGTTCCGGTACAGCTGCTCGTCCGAGCGCTGAAGGCAGGAAACATGAAAACTGACTTCCCACACAGGACCTCCATCTTCGAGACCCTTGCAACGTTTGCGCGGGAAGACGCGCTCATCGTCAGAGATGGTTTACGCCTGTTCTCAATGGAAGAAGCGCTAATACTTGTACCTGAAAATTTCTTCAAAAAGAACGCGACACACGCAAGGACGATCCTGGCGATTATGCCAGATGCTTCTGCACTCCTCGCTCGGTTTCTGGAGGGCGGGCACACCAGCTCAGCTGGACGTTTGGCGGGGGCGTTTCGAGCAGTGCTGACGTCAGACACGCGTCAAATGTGCTATTGCATTAGTCAGCCGAGTCCCTCGCTTGCCGCGCCCGGTACATCGAGATACGGCGCCTTCTGCTGGATGAAGTAGGCCGCAACCGGCTGAACGACCTCTGGCTGCGTGGCTCCTAAAAATAGAGGACTTAGGGGCGCGCGGGAACACACACGGAGCGATGTTTCGGCGCAATTGATTTAGCGACGTATGCTTTAAACTTGTTCTGATGAAATTTGTCGATATTGGGAACGTGCAGCCGTTCTACATCTCAGATTTTTTCGAGCGGACGTTGACCCCCAAAAAGGAAATCAGACATGCAATCTCCCGTCCCAAGCTTCATCCATTCACTGCGAAGCCTTTCCACGATGTTGTCTACCGCGGAAGCCCACTGCGAAAAGCGCAAGATTGATCCGGATGCCTTTCTTACGGCGCGGCTCTTTCCTGACATGCTGAACTTCACGCGCAATGTCCTGATTGCTTGCGATACAGCAAAAGGCCTTGCTGCGCGGTTGTCGCAAACGGACAACCCAAGTTTTGAGGACAACGAAACGACTTTTGGCGAGCTTCAAGCGCGGATCACTAAAACGATTGAGTTCATGGAATCCGTGCCCGACGCGGCTTTTGATGGGGCTGAAGATCTTGAAGTGGTCATGAAATTTGGGCCAGAGGAGCACACATTCATCGGCTCCAACTACCTCAGTGGCTTTGCAACACCAAACTTCTATTTCCACATGACGACCGCCTACAACATTCTGCGTCATAACGGCGTAGAAATTGGCAAGCGGGACTTTCTTGGTGCCGCCTAACGGCAACACTGCGCGCAGCCCAGTTTTTCATTGCCGGTAAAGCACCGATGACAATTGACCCAATAAGAGCGAGTATTTCATTTAGGAAGTATCGATTTCGGGCAAAAGTCATCCGGAAATGAGCGCGCATGTTTGCATTTTACGACTTTGAAACAACAGGCACTTCGCCAGCCTTTGATCAGCCTCTGCAGTTTGCGGCGATCCTGACAGACGACGCGTTCAATCAGATTGAGCGCGTCGATATTCGATGCCGGCTTTCTCCTCACATACTGCCAGCGCCATGGGCTCTGGCTATAACGGGCGTATCGACGGAACAGCTGATTGATCCGAACCTGCCCTCCTGGTTCGATTTCTCACACCAGATAAGTGACCTGATCAGACGCTGGGCGCCGTCGACCTGGACCGGCTACAATACGCTCGCTTTTGATGAGGAGTTTCTCCGGCAGTCGTTCTACCAGAACCTACACTCTAACCTGTACCAGACCCAATTCGACGACAATGACCGCCTTGATCTCATGAAGGTGGTCTATGCAGCGCGGTATCTGGAACCAGACATCCTTGAATGGCCGCTTGACGATCTGGGCCGCGAGAGTTTCAGACTGGATCGTCTCGCCCCTGCAAACGGATTTACTCATCACGACGCCCACGATGCTCTTGGCGACGTAGAAGCGACGATCCATCTTGCGAGGCTCATTTGTGATCGAGCCCCCGCAGTCTGGGACCAGTGCCTCAGAAACCGCGACAGACATGAAGCCGGCCAGCTGCTGCAGGCCGGTCATCCCGTAAGCCTGATCGAACGGTTTGGAGCGGCGCCTCCGCGATCCTATTTTGGCGTTTACGCCGGCACCAATCCGCAGAACCGCAACTCAATGGCGTTCCTTGATCTGGATCTCTGTGACGCGTCGATTGTTGACGCTGACGATCGAGACTTTGCAAGAGCGGTTTCCGCGTCACCCAAGCGGATCCGTACTATTGCTATCAACAAAGTCCCAAATCTTTTTCCAGTTGGGGTTCCAAGCGATGTGCATGAAGCCATTGCCCGACTGGTCGCTTCGAGGCCGGATTTTCATAAGCGCGTAGGGCAGGCTCTGGCCGACAGGTTTGCCGATCGAGAGTCGCCCGAACACGTCGAGCAGCAAATCTACGGTGGTTTCTACAGCGCCGCCGACAAACAGATTCTTGAAGACTTCAAAACATTCGACTGGAAACGGCGTTCTGAGCTTGTCGAACAGCTGGAAGATCCACGGTTGAGGCAATTGGGGATGCGCCTGATTTTCTGGCACGCGCCGCAGTTTGCTTCCAGGGCGTACCAATCGTCTGCTCAAACTGCGATCCGGGACCGTTGGCTGGCAAACGAGCCCAATAGGCCATGGACGACACAAGCAGCGGTCGACTTGCAGTTGGATGAGATTGAAGGCGCTGACACCCTGGACCGGGATCGCCTTGCAGAACTTCAGGATTTCTACAAGCGGCGGATTTCAGAAGTGAGGTAAGTCTACCTGTCCTGTCTGTCGGGAGGTAAGTTGCGGGCGTGCTGTCAGTCTGGAGCTAGCTGGTCCGGGGTCAAATTTCCCTGAAAGCAGGGAAATTTACAGGGAAAACTCGAAAACATGGTGGATATCTCGGGTTTGTCTTCCCAATTTGGAAAGAAAAACAATGAGTTGCAAGTGAAATCCCTAAGCATATGAACAGGGAAATTCATTGCGCCTATTAGTGTAATGACAAGGCCGAGCCGGGAAACGATCGTGCGGTGTTGTCACATTAACCGACCTACGATTGCTGGCTTATTGATTTTGGCATATCAGTCGATGACGCAAACACCGTCCATTAGCTATAAGCGTCACCATTTTCCTCCGCAGATCGTGGCTCACGCGGCTTGGCTCTACCTGCGGTTCGGTCTGAGCCTGCGCGAGGCTGAAGAAATGCTTCTGCAGCGCGGGATTGACGTGTTCTATGAGACAATTCGCCGTTGGACTGCCAAGTTCGGGCCGCTGATTGCTCGAAATCTACGTCGCCGGCAGACGCGTCCCGGCAATGTGTGGCATCTCGACGAGGTCGTCGTGAAATGTGCTGGCAAGAAGTTCTGGCTGTGGCGTGCAGTCGATCAGCACGGCGCGGTTCTTGAGGAAATCCTGCAGAAGCGGCGCAACAAGGGTGCGGCGAAACGCCTGCTGATCGCGCTGATGAAGCGGTTTGGTTTTGTTCCCAAACGGATCGTCACAGACAAGCTCTGCTCCTACGGCGCTGCAAAGGCGGAAGTGGCGCCTGGCCTTGAGCACTGGTCACACAAGGGGCTCAACAATCGTGCCGAGAACAGCCATCTGCCGTTTCGAAAGCGCGAGCGAACCATGCAGGGCCATCGATCACCCAGAGGTTTGCAACGGTTTGTGTCCATGCACTCAGCTATACGGAATTGCTTCTCAGTCCCATCTAAACGCCGCCCAGCCCTGACCATCCGCTCCCATCGACTCGAGGCGCTTGATGCCTGGAATGTTGCCGCCGGTATCAGCTGAAAACGTTGGCACCGGGTGCTTGACGCAGGCCATTAGAGTTAACGTGACAACACCCTTGCGGGACTTGCCAGAGCTGGAACTAGTGCCTGAAGAACCGGGAGCGATAATCATCAACTATTGACATGTACGGCGCTATACCGTACGTGAAGCGAGTAAGGAGAATGATATGTTCGCCATTGAAACAGTGACACCGACAGTGGGTAAGATGGAAGCGCGTAAAGAGTTGCGTATGCATCGTGCAGATGAAGAACGTATTCGGGCTGCTGCAGCAGCAACCGGCCTACAAGAGTCTGACTTCATCCGTCAAGCAGCGCTTCTGCGCGTCCAAGAAATAGAGCAACGCGTTTCGTTGTCCGTTCTACCAGTAGAAGCGTTTGATGCGTTCAAGGGCGCAGTTGAAGCTTCGGGCAAGGTCGTGCCGGGCTTGCAAAAAGCCGCAGAGGCATCGAAAGACCTTCTCAAGGATGCCAGTTGATGCAACGGCACCAGCGGCCAATCTAACACTCTCCACATTTGATAAAAAAGCTCACGACCGCAGTGAATTTAGCTGCGGTTTTGAGCCAATAGATAATTTTCTCAAATCGTCCCTGACAGACCAGATAAAAGCTGGGATGGCCACAGCTTGGATAGCCACGGCCGAAAACGACCCAGCCGTACTCGGCTTCTACACGCTCGGCGCAATGGCGGTTCGTTCTGAGTTCGGTCCTGCCAAATGGCAACGTGCCAAGGTACCAGATGTACCGGTCATCTACATCCGCGTGGTCGCTGTTCGAAAAGACATGCAAGGCAAAGGCCTTGGCACAGCCCTTGTCATTGACGCCATGAAACGATGTAACGCCATCTCAGAGCATATGGGAGCCGCCGCGATTGTATTAGATGTCTTGGAAGACGATGCGTTTGACAAGAGATGGGCGTTCTATGCGGATCTTGGGTTTGAACCTCTAGGCGATCCAGACAACAAACATCGCGTGTTCATCTCGATGGCCGATGTACGCTCCACGCTCGGAGCCAAAGCATAGAAGGGTACTGCCATTTGTGGACGGCTCCGTTTTTGCAAGGTTTAATTTGAGCTGAAGTTGATCGTCGCAGGTTGCGGTCATTTGTCCGGCCTTTTGGCGCGGTATATGTGACCGCAGGCCTTGATGAAGCCCGCGTACCAAGTCCCAATCAGACTATCGAGCTTTGACGCCCTGACAGCACCTCGGGGTGTCCTGGCAGCGGTCCCGTTCAATCATCA
>CAJQNG010000088.1 GCA_905479635.1 uncultured Boseongicola sp.
ACCTGACCCGGACATTCGTGCAGGCGCTTGGCTCGCCAAATTATTTCAACCACGACGCCACCTGCGGCGGAAACGTGCACAACGCGTCGAAGTCGCTGTTCGGGTTCAGCCACGCCGAATTGATCTTCGACATGAAGAACACCAAGCACATGGTGCTCTATGGCCGCAACATCATGGAATCCATCATGGTCAAGGAAGCCAAGGCGTTCATGGGCGCAATGGCGAACGGCATGAAATGCACCTATATCGACCCGCGCGCCAGCTTTACCGCCTGCAAGGCGACGCGGTACTGGCAGGTCCGGCCAAGAAGCGACTATGCGCTGAACCTAGCCCTGATCCATGAGATCCTGAAGCAAGAGATCTACGACAAGGAGTTCGTGGAGAAATTCGTCGACGGCATGGATGCGCTGCGCGATGCCGTGGCGACCGCGACACCGGAATGGCAGCAAGAGCATACCGGGATTTCGGCCGACGCGTTTCGCGATTTCGTCCGGGACATAGCGGCCGACGCGCCGCAGGTCATCTTTCACCCGGGCTGGATGACCGCCCGCCACAAGCAATCGTTCTACGTCAGCCGGTCCACGTTGATCCTGAATGCGCTGATGGGCAATATCGAGATCCCTGGCGGTCTCATCATGGGCAAATCGCCCGCCCAATACGGACGCAAGGGGCTGAACGCTCTGACCGCGCGGGTCGCCCCGGTCGAAGAGCCGCGCGTGGATGGCGCGGGGACCGAACGGCCGACATGGGACCCGGCCATCGGCATGCTGCATCAACTCTTTGCCGCCATGGAAACCGCAAAGCCCTATGGCGTGGGCGCGTATTTCGCCTACCGCCACGACCCGCTGACCGGCTTGCCGGATCGCGAGGCGATGCTGAAGGCGATGGAACATCTCGATCTGCTGGTGTCCATCGACGTGCGCTTTTCAGAAACCGGGTGGCGGTCGGACGTCATCCTGCCGGAATCGTCCTATCTTGAAAGGGCCAACATCCTGTGGCAGGCGAACGGCCCTGTGCCCGTCTTTGGGATGCGCGATCAGGCCATTGCCCCTCGCTTTGACAGCCGCCCCGCGTGGTGGATCTTCCGCGAGATCCTGCGGCGTATGGATATCAAGGACCCGCTCGATTTCGAGAGCATCGAAGAGATCTGGAACTACCAGCTCGACGGCACCGGCGTTTCGGTTGCCGACATGCGCCAAGCGGGGATGGCGGTCCTGGCCAAAGAGCCCAAGCTGACTCCGCGCGACGAGATCCGGTTCAGGACGCCGTCGGGAAAGATCGAGATCGTATCCGACAGCCTTGAAAAGGCGGGCCTGCCCGCGCTCGCGCCGTTCACGCCGAACACGGCCCAGACCGGGGATGCATTCGCGCTGCTGTTTGGACGCACGGCCACGCTGGCGCATGGCCAATCTCTCAACAATCCGATCCTGCGCACCATCGCGCCCGAGCAAGAGCTTTGGATTCACCCCGACCGTGCCGGTCCCCTTGGGATCACCGACGGGTCGCATGTCGAGGTCCAGGGGTCCGGCACATACCACGGCACCCTGAAGGCCAAGGTCACCCGGTGGATCCACCCCGACGCGGTCTTCATGTTGCACGGCTATGGCGCGACGGTTCCTGTCGCCACACGGGCGCTTGGCGTCGGCGTCGCCGACCAGCAACTGCAAGTCGGCAAGCTTTTCGACTTCGACCCTGCCGGTGGCGGGTGCGCCCTGACCGAAACCGTCGTGCGGGTCAAACCCGCGACCACCGGAGGAGTACCGGCATGAGCAACTACATGTTGAAGCACGACGAAGCCAATTGCATCGGCTGCCATGCCTGCGAAGTGCACTGCTCGTCCAACAAGGATCTTGGGCCCGGCCCGTCGCCGTGCAAGATCATCGCCGACGGCCCGGTCGATGTCGACGGGTTGCCGCGCATGCATTTCACCTTCATGCCCTGCTTTCACTGCGAGGATGCCTGGTGCGTGCGGGCCTGCCCGACGGGGGCGATGCAGAAACGCGAGAAGGACGGCATCGTGCATGTGGAATCGAGCCTCTGCATCGGCTGCAAATCCTGCATCACCGCTTGCCCTTGGGGCACACCGCAGTGGAACCCCGAGACCAAAAAGGTCGTCAAATGCGACTTCTGCATGGACCGGGTAGATGCCGGCCTGCAGCCGGCCTGCGTGACCAAGTGCGTGACCGGATGCCTGTCCTTCGGTGAGGCCAGCGAAATGCCGGATCCGCGCCGCGAACGTTATGCCCGTTTCGTGCTGGCAGAGGCCGAGCGCGAGGCCGAGTCCGGCGCAGGGGGCGGGTCATGAGCGCGCAACCGACACTGCCCTCCTGGCTCACCATGGGGGACACGGCGCCCGCAAGCACACTCGGGCGCGCCGTGCCCGGTCTTGACAATGCGCAGGCGCTTTCGCCGATGCAACGGGTGCAGCACCTGCGGAGGGCCGGGTTGGCCGAAAGCCACGGCGCGGGCCATCCGATCGACTACATCTGGCGGACGTTCCTGCAGGGCAATGGCCCGTCGACCATCGTCATCGACGCGACGGGCCTGGACCCGGACTCGCTCGTGGCGTCGTCAGTCCTGGATGGAGCGCCCTGGCTGGTGGCCGAGGGCGTGATGATCGCCCTCGGGCTGCGCGACAGCGGCACGATCGAGTTGCGCCTGACCGAAGACCAGGCCGGGCACGAGGCCGCGTTCCTCAACACCGTGGATTCGATCCGCTCCCTGGCCGGAATCTCCGTCCCGGGCCGCACGCTGGAGGTCAAGCGGGCCAGCCAGCCGACCTGCTGGGGCGACCGCCAGCCGGACCCCGAAACCCAGCTGGTACATGACCCGGAAACCTGGTGCCGGATCGCCCTGTCCTTTGCCGGCGAAAAGGCCGGACATGCATCGCTAATCACCCTGCGCCAGGGCCTGACGCAGCGCGGGCTGGCGCAAATGACGCACGACACCTCGCTTCGGGCGCAGGTCGACACATGGCGCGGCAGTGCCGAGGCGCAGGACGGCGATCCGATCCTGACGTTCGATGGCGGAATGGGTGGGTTCCTGCCGCTCTCAGCCTCCAAAATCGCCTGCGACCCGGTCTCTCTTGCCTCGGCCGGGACGGTTCCGGCGCCGTCCAGCCTGACGGTCCTGGCTGACGGCGTCTGCGTGGTGAAAGAAACCCGGCGCGCGCTCTATCGCCACTGGCAGCTTGCCGAGGACGAGCCGCATGCCGTGCGCGGTCTTCTGGCACGGGCCGCTCGGCTTACCACCGAAATCACGCTTGGACGGGGCGACGCGGCGCATCTGGACGGGCTCGACGAGATCGTCCTGCAGCTTCAGGCAAAGGGCCTTGCCGCGGCATGGCCGCTTGGCAGCTCGCTGCAGCACTACCGCGATCAGTGGGAAGGCTACGTGCATCTGGAGTCTGGCTTCGAGCGGCCGGCAGCCCCATGCCATCGCACGTGCCCGGCGAACATCGATATCCCCAGTTTCATTGCCCATATCGGTCACGGCGACTATCGCTCGGCCGTCGAAGTGATCCGGCGCGACAACCCGCTGCCGCTGGTCTGCGGTTTAATCTGTCCGGCCCCGTGTGAGTCTGCCTGTGTACGGGGGACGAGCAACGGCGCGGTTTTCATCCGTCCCCTCAAGGCCAAGGCGGCCGAGCACTGCCTCGCCGATGGCGGATATCCGCAACCCGACGTCGAACCGGACACTGGCAAGCGCATCGGCATCATCGGATCCGGACCAGCCGGCCTGACAGCAGCCTTCTTTCTGCGGCTAAACGGCCATTCGGTCGACATTCTTGATGAGAAGGAACATGCCGGCGGCATGTTGCGATATGGCATTCCCACATATCGGCTTCCGACCGAATTGCTTGATCAGGAAGTCGACCAGATTCTGTCCCTTGGGGTGAAGCTGCACACCGGCGCCAAAGTCGACAGCCTCGATAAGTTTCGCAAGGACTACGACGCCGTGTTCCTTGGCCTTGGCACCCAACTGGCACGGATGCTCGCGGTCGATGGCGCACATCTGCCCTTCGTGAAGGGGGGCATCGACTTCCTGCGCACGGTGCAAAGCGGTGAACCAGCACGGGTCGGCCCGCGGGTCGTCGTGGTCGGCGGCGGCAATGTGGCGGTCGATGTCGCCCTCACCGCCCTCCGCCAGGGTGCTCGACATGTCGATATGGTCTCTCTGGAAAAACGGCGCGAGATGCCGGCTGGCCCGGACGACATACAGATGGCTGTCGACGAAGGCGTTCAGCTTCGACCGGGATGGGGCCCTATGCGCGTAGAGGAAGCCGGCCGCATCGTCTTTCAGTATTGCGCGCGAACCAGAGACGAGACCGGGCGCTTTGACCCGGAATACGATCCATCCCGTTTGCTCAGCCTGGAGGCCGATCACGTCCTTCTGGCGATTGGACAGGGCACCGATCTGACGAGCATCGAGGGCAGCGGCCTTGAAGTGACGCGCGGTTACATCGTAACGGATCCCAAAACCCTGATGACCAACGAGCCGGGGGTTTTTGCCGGTGGCGATGTGGAACATGGTCCCAGACTGGCGGTCGACGCGATCCGCTCTGGCAAGATCGCGGCGGCCTCGATCGACGCCTGGCTCAGCGGCGAAGAGATGGATGCCAGCGTCGGCAAACCCATTCACCGGGACAAGGTCCCGTTCCTGAAGACACCGGCGAAGGATCGGACCTATTTGCACCGGGCCATGAT
>CAJQNG010000089.1 GCA_905479635.1 uncultured Boseongicola sp.
TATGCCCACAAGGATCAGGCCGAAACCGGCGTCCTCTTCGAACTGATCGCCCGGCGTTACGAATACCGCAGCATCGCCATCGCGGCCAATCAACCCTTCAGTGGTTGGGATCAGATCTTCCCCGACAAGGCCATGACCGTCGCCGCCATTGAGCGCCTCGTCCACCACGCGACCATTCTCGAAATGAATGCTGAAAGCTTCCGTCAGCGTGCTGCCGCCTCCAACAAGAGGGCCCAGGCCGAACCGCCAGCGACAACCAAAACGAAGGAGAAACCTAACCAAAACACCGAACGACACGCCAAACCCAGCGGCCTCAAAGCCCGCCAGGGTGGTTGTCACTCCCGGACAAGGTGACGCGCTACAGACAATCGCGAAAATCGAAAGTCTGACTAGGAACTGACCTTCGCCAATAGCCATTCCGCACGCTCAATTTGTTTGCGCGCCGTGGTAAGCTTGCTCTCAAGGCGATCCCGTTTGGACGGCTTGTCCGCATCTAGAAGTTCCTCGTTCAGCAGACGTTGCTTTGTGTGAAGTTTTGCAATCACTTTCTCCACATGCGACGGCTTGATCTTCTTAGCTTTTCCGCCCTCTAGGCGACTGAAGTAGTCGTCCAACTTCTCAGTGATCTTTCCAAGTTTCATGTTTTTCTCCAGTGTTCAGATATGCATAGCCGGAAAATGAAACGGTGATGTAACAATGCTTTTCAAGAAGACTGCTGCGGCGCGACTTCGCTCAACTCGTCGTCTTCCAGTGTTAAAATCCGTTCGACTTCAGCCATCGCGTCTTCGGTTTCGATGTAGTAGGCGCGCGCGGCGTCAAGCAGATCACGCATCGTGCTGTAGGCATAATTTGAATCATTCATGAATGATGTCGCCGCACTTGCACTCAGGAGTTGGTCGCGGATGAGAGATTCGATGTTGCCAGTTGTGTCCTGCGCGTCTTTTTCGACCAGAATACGTTCCTGATCCAGCCATAGGCTCGAGCGATCTTCGGGATCGGCCAATTCAAGTTTATGGACTTCGACGAGGATACGGCCGATTTCCGCGCGAAGACCATTGTAGAGGTCTGTAATCACGCCCTGAGGTGTTTCAGTATAGTGCGTGGTGTTGCGCCGCAGATGTTTCACCGATTTTACAGCCCGCACAATTCGCCCCGCAACATCACGCATTGTATAGATATCATCCATCACGTCCGCAGGCATATCCTTCGCGCCCACCCGAGTGGCGAATTCGACAATCGCAGAGTAGAGGATTTTGATCCTGTGTTCGTAGCGCTCATCGATATCGATCTCGATCGGCTTATTGCTGGCCGCGACAGTCGCAGCAATATCTCGGGTCCCAAACAACTCGTGCCTGCTCAGGTTCAGGCCATGCGCGATCAGTTCCACTGCATTGTCATAAAGATGCTGAACTTCTCGTCGCATCGCAATCTGAGTGGTCTCCGGAAACTCGTCGACCGCCTCAGAAAGGTATTTCGGCTGGCTCAGATCTTCTTCAGGCTGGACAATGGTTTGCTCCAGAAACGTGATTAAACGTCGAAGGGTCGGCAACATAAGGACGACGCCCAACACATTGAATATGGTATGAAACACCGCCAGTTTCAGGGCGTAGTCGGTATCGGAGATGCCAACACCGGAACTTACATAGTCGACGGAAATTCGGATCGGGCCGATAAAAATCAGCGCGACACCGGCGGTAACCAGATTGAAGATAAGATGTGCCAAGGCAAGCCGTTTGCCCTGATAATTCGCCGTAAACGAGCCGATGATCGCTGTGATTGTCGTGCCAATGTTGGCCCCAATCGCCAAAGCAAGCGCGTTTTCGTAGCTGACCTGGCCAGCGGCCAGAGCGGTGATAATCAACACCATAGTCGCGTGGCTTGATTGCATGACCACAGTGGCCGACGCGCCAACCAAGGTATAGACCGCAAGTCCCAGAAATCCGGTCATCGCAAATCGAGTGAGATCAAACTGATCTTTGAAGGCCTCGAAACCTTCCTTCATGTGATGAATTCCCAAGAACAGGAAGCCAAGACCAGCCAGCACGTAACCCATTCCGCGCAGGTATTTCGACTTCTGGAAAACCAAAACAATGCTGATCGCCAACATCGGCAGCGCGTAGGCAGAAATATTGACTTTCAAGCCAAACCCGGCAACCAGCCAGGCCCCGGTCGTAGTGCCGATATTGGCGCCAAAGATGATACCGACCCCGGCTACAAGCGAGATGAGCCCGGCGGATAGAAACGAGATCGCAATCACCGAAACGAGCGAGCTGGATTGCATGATTGTCGTCGTAAGGATGCCAAATCCCACCGACTTGGCGACTGAGCCCGTAGCTTTCTCCAATACCCGTTCCAGGAAGCCGCCGCTGAACAGCTTAAATCCATCCTCCAACATAAGCATGCCAAAAAGGAAGATAGCCACGCCAGCAGCGATCTCCTGAAAGTCGCTGCTGGCCCAGAAACCGAAGGACAAGATCAAAAGGATTGCCGGTAAAAGAAGCCTTTTCATTATCGCTCTGCTCTCCTCATGGAAGCATCATTCCACGTAAAACAAAGTAGAACATCGCCGCCATTATCGCCGAAACCGGAACGGTAATGATCCAGGCAGATATGATCTTAAAAAGAGATGATCGTTTTACTAATTGCCGCTTCAGCGCCTTACGCAACTCCTTGCGTTGAGCCGCATTGATGACCGCCTCGGGACCCATTTTCTGAAGTTCCTTCAGAATGCGTTGTTTTTCCTCGGGCGGAGCATTCTGGAAGTTCATCAGAACCTCTTCGGCTTTGGCGAAATCTGGTTCACCTTCATGCTGATGCAGGACGTCTTCCACGACCTTACCGACGCGAAGCTCAAGGAATTCGCGCAAGAAACCCACTCCAAATACCGCGCCAAGGGCTACATGGGTCGAGCTCACCGGAAGCTTCAGATGGCTGGCAACAATCACGGTGATTGCCGCAGCAAGCGCAATGCAGAACGCGCGTGACCTATCCAGCTCGGTGATTTCAGACCCCACCGTTCGGATCAGCTTTGGTCCAAAAAGCGCCAAACCGACGGAAATACCCAGCGCACCAATGACCATCACCCACAAAGGGATCGCCACTTTGGGGCTTCCGCCTTCCCCCACAGTAAGGGCATCCACGATGCCGGCAAGCGGCCCCACGGCATTGGCCACATCGTTCGCGCCATGAGCAAAGCTTAGCAACGCCGCAGAGATGATGAGCGGGATGGTGAACAGCCGGTTCACGCCTTCCCGATTGTTTTCCAGATTGGGCGCCTCGCGATTTATCAGCGGGCGGACAATGACGATAGACACCAGTCCAACAACGAGGCCGATTAATACCGCATTAGCGAAATCGATCTTGATGATCTGTTTAATGCCTTTAAGCGCGATATAGGTCGTAAACGCCCAAACCATGATGCCGATCATGAAAGGGACAACCTTCCGTGCACAATCGACCGGCTCAGCCTTGAAAAACACAGTGCGTTTTAGGAAATACAGAAACGCAGCGGCAATAATTCCACCGGTAACAGGAGAAATCACCCAACTGGCTGCGATCTTGGTCATCGCTTCCCAATTCACTACATCCCATCCTGCAGCAGCTATGCCCGCGCCCATAACTCCACCAACGATTGAGTGCGTAGTTGAGACCGGCGCGCCTAGCCATGTGGCGGCGTTCAACCAGATCGCCGCACCGGTCAGTGCGCCCATCATGACCCAGACAAAGACTTGCGGGTCGGCAATGTCGGCGGGATCAATGATGCCCTTCTTGACCGTACTGACCACATCACCGCCGGCGATGATCGCTCCTGCCGCCTCGAAGATGGCGGCAATAAAAATCGCCCCGGTCAACGTCAGCGCAAAAGAACCAACCGCTGGCCCGACATTGTTAGCAACGTCGTTGGCACCAATATTGATGGCCATGTATGCGCCAACCACTGCGGCTGCGACCAATAGATGTGACTGTTCAATATGTGCGAATTTTGATCCGGCATAGATCATCACGGCCACGATAAATAGCACCGCAGTTCCTAATCGTCCGACTTCAGATCGACTTAGATCTGCAGCGCTTTCGATCTTTAGGTATTCTTTGACTTTCATTTATCCCGTCCCCCTCAGCATCGAAAAGTCGTGTAATTCCCTCCGACAAATGCAAAAGCCGCAAAGGGAATTCACGCAATTCCGAACCAAGTATACCCCGTTGGTGAGGGCTCGCCCTGAGATGGATCAAAAACACGGCTATACCGGCACCTTCCCTTGAGGGCGTAAGTCCGGCGGTTTTTCCGGCTTTGCTGTGCGTTGTGTTCGGTGCCCTCAGACGAATACAAACCAGCTTCCACATGGACAGTGCAGCGGCCCTTTATGCCACGCCGACACTGTGCCACTTGGC
>CAJQNG010000090.1 GCA_905479635.1 uncultured Boseongicola sp.
CGTGTGCTCTTCCGATCTGTGGGTCCTTGATCCAATTGACGGCACGTACAACTATGTACGCGGTGGCGATCAATGGGCGATCTCAATCGGACTTTATGAAGCCGGGCATCCGACCTTCGGCGTCATTTTCGCACCCCTCAGGTCACAGATGCTGGTGGGCGGGATTGGACTGCCAAGCACCTTGAATGGCGAAAGGCTGGCTCAGCGCAGCGGCCTTGATAGCTCTCGAGGCTCCTGCGGCGTGGGGTTTCACCCGATTATACCGGTTGATCTTCGACTTGAGACATTGCGCTTCATCCTCCAAGAGGCCAGCATGTCATTTCGCTGCTGTGGGTCGGCGACGTTGTCGCTTATCGAGGTCGCTCTTGGGCAAGTCGATGGCTATCTGGGCATCGGAGAATCGTCTTGGGACCTAATGGCCGCGCTTCCTATACTGGACCAGATCGGCATTCGCAGCACCGTAGACTGGAAGAATACGGATCTGTCGTCGAAATTGCGCTTTGCTTGCGGCACGCCAGAGTTTCTTCAGGCCGTCGCGCCTATCGTCGACTTTGGTGCCACGCTAGAGCTTTAGGTATAACCGCGAACTTGTCGCCAACAACATCAGTGCGCGGGCGAATTGACTGCAAGGCATGTGCCGGCCCAGCTCTGATTGTTTAAAACGTAAATTCAGGTTGCAGATCGAGAGCTCCAGCAACTGTTATGCATTGCTCTCATCGCCATCGGTTTAAAGAATACCGATAGACGATTGTTGAACAGTTTCCCCTGAATGCGAAAAGCTAAATCTCAGCCTCGATTCATGGGCACTATGGGCTCTCAGCCGCCTTCCGCATCTCAGAAAGAAACCCAGATTTGTGTGTGTTTGAATGTCCGCTCCCACTGGAGGCGCATTCCGGGCTCGCACTTGCGGCGAATGTCGGCTCTCCGCCCTTCGTGACGGCGCGGGACTTCAAGCGCACCCGATTTTGCCCTTGCAGCGAAAGCTCACGTTATCCCGCGAAGCAGTCATCGGTGCAGGTTGCAGCTAAGGTCCGCAATGAGCCCAACCCAGTAGTTGGTTCAAGCTGCAATATCTCTCGTAAAGTACTGAAACCGGTTATTCGCAGCGGACGCGTGCCGAGCACGCCATGACTTTGGAAGCCGACAGCAGCCAGGTTAAATGTTTGAAATCACTCTGCGGTGCTGCGCGATCGAACGAAGTCCATTTTTAATCAAGCGCGGCCTCGGAAAAACTGGCTCATAGTGATCGGAATGCCTATGCGGCAGCATTTGTCTGACCAAAATCAAAAGACCAGGAGAGATAGTCTCTCTGAGTCAAACCAACAAGGCTTTGGCTTTCTCAGGGCTCAATCGCTCAGGGCGGTTGCAAGTTGTTGTCATATCAATCCAGGTGCGCTCATCGGCCGAACGGAGGATCGCCGTCATGATCTCAACAACGTGGGTCGCAAGTTCAAGGCTACAGCGATGAGGCCGATCTTCCGCGATCGCCGCCGCCATTTCTGCCAGCCCCGAACAGCGATAATTGGCGCGACCAATGCCTCGGCCATCTTCCGTGTTTTCGATCCCGAAGGGATGACCCTGCGAAGCAACTTCAGCCACACTGTCTCCCTGCTCTGCAAGAAGCACATCCCCTCCGAAGAAGTTCGGATCGGGCACGTAAAGTGATCCCTTGGTGCCATAAAGCTCCATATTTTCATGCCGATGCGCCCACACATCCCAACTTGCACCCAGTGTAATCAGGGCGCCGTTTGCGAACTCCAACACCGCGTGAATGTTTGTTGGCGTTTCTACCGGCACAGTTTCGCCAAGGCGCGGACCGTTGCCAATTGTCCGGGTTTTGGAGCTGGCAGATGCCATGGCAGACACGGTTTTCACAGGGCCAATCAACTGCACCAGGTTGGTCACATAGTAAGGGCCTAGATCAAGGATCGGACCTCCGCCCGGTTGAAAAAAGAAATCTGGATTTGGGTGCCAGGATTCCATGCCGGGCGACATCACGTGGCATGTCCCGCCGATGATCTCGCCAACCATTCCCTCGTCGATAGTTGAACGCGCCAATTGGTGTGCGCCGCCCAGAAATGTGTCCGGCGCGGATCCGACGCGAAGCCCTTTTTTCGCTGCAAGCTCACGAAGGGCCTCGCCTTCTTCAAGCGTCAATACAAATGGCTTCTCAGAATACGCGTGCTTCCCGGCTTCAAGGATCCGCCTTGTCACCTCAAAGTGCGCCGCCGGTATTGTCAGGTTCACGATGATCTCGATATCGCTGGCTGCCAAAAGCCCATCGACCGTTTCCGCTCGAACCGAGAATTCCTCCGCGCGGGCCACGGCTGCATCCATATTCAGATCGGCGACCGCCAGCACGTTGATCGAACGGAACAAAGGCGCAAGTTTCAGATATGAGAAAGCAATGTTCCCGCACCCAATTATTCCAACTCCAAATTTCTTCATTATAAGTCTTCCTCAAAACGCCTTAACACTCGCCAACGAGCGTGTGGCCATGCGTTTGTGATCACTTGGGTTGTCGTGTTCGACGACATACCGGTTCACACCTGCCGCATCCATTGCAGGTTTGATGGCCGCCCAATCCAATGAGCCGTAACCGACATCCGCCCAGCCGTCTTCATCGGCATTTTCACCTTTTGGGGCAACATCCTTTACATGCGTCGCAACGATACGGCCGGCATACTTACTCAGCCACGCGACAGGGTCCTCGCCACTGACATGAACCCAGGCAATATCAAGCTCGAGTTGAATATTCTCAGATGCCTCGGTAATGATATCGAGTGGCATTTGACCCTCGACAGGCTCCAGCTCGAATTCGTGATTGTGCCACGCAAACTCCAGACCGGCAGCCACAATTGGCTCACTCATCTTCGCAAGTCTGGCCGCGAATTCCTTCCAGCCGGCGAGAGTCGTCGGGCGATTTTCTGCGGCAAGATAAGGTGCAATGACAGTGCTGATCCCCAATGCCCGTGCGATCTCAATCACTCTCTCAGAGTTGCTCTCAATGAGATCGGGGGCAAAGTGTCCTGTTGGCATTGTCATTCCATGCGCCGCCAAGAGCGCCTGTGTCTTGGCCAAATCCTCATAGTGCGGGCCAACACCTTCGACTTCCTTGTAGCCTGCATCCGCAAGCATTTTGAACGTCTCGCTCGTATCCCAGTTTCGCGAGGAATAGAGTTGGTAAGATATGCGGGGCATAGTAAGTCCTTGAGATAATTAACGTTCGCAGAAAACCAGGCCGGGTCGCAAACGGCCTGAGACGGTCTTATCAGAGGCGTAACTCGGATTTCAAATCGAACAACGAGGCCATTGCCGGGTTGATTCCGATCCGCAGTTTCTCCCCAACAGAAACGCGTGACTGACCGTCCATTCTGACGCGGAAGTGCTTTCCTGCGACCTTGCAATCGACAAGCGTATCTGACCCCGTGGGTTCGATCAGGCTAATCTCAACGTCGACCTGGAATGGGGCGTTTCCGACAAGTTCGCCGGTGACCACATGCTCGGGTCGTATGCCAATCGTCGTATCGCCGTTCACAGGACCACCGCCTGCAAACGCATACCGCTCAAGCGGGATCACAAGGTCACCGACGTGAAATGCGCCTTCGTTGATCTTGCCCTCAAGGAAATTCATCGACGGTGAGCCAATAAAGTCAGCAACATACTTGTTGACCGGACGACCATAGATCTCGTCCGGAGACCCCAGCTGCATGATCTGGCCGCCCCGCATGATGGCAATGCGATCTGCAAGCGTCATCGCCTCAATCTGGTCATGTGTCACGTAAATCATCGTATTTTGGAGGCTGTGGTGAAGACGTTTGATCTCTACACGCAAATCGGCGCGCAGCTTCGCATCAAGGTTTGAAAGCGGTTCATCGAATAGAAAGACGTCGACATCGCGTACCAATGCACGGCCAATCGCGACGCGCTGTCGTTGGCCACCGGACAGAGCGGCAGGTTTTCGCTTCAAGAGCGGCTCTATCTGAAGGACTTCGGCCGCACGCTTTATGCGGCTTTCGATCTGCGATTTCGGGAGCTTGGCATTTTTCAGACCGAAGGAGAGATTCCCCTCAACGGTCATTTGCGGATATAACGCGTAGGACTGGAAAACCATGCCTATGCCGCGTTCAGACGGCTCGGCCCAGGTCACATTTGTCCCATTGATATGAATCTGTCCGCCACTGACGTCCAGAAGTCCGGCAATGCAGTTAAGCAAAGTTGATTTACCGCAGCCGGATGAGCCAAGCAGTACAAGAAATTCCCCTTTACCAATTTCCAGATTGAGGTCTTGCAGGACTTTGATTGCGCCGAATTGAAGGTCGAGATTCTTAATTTCAACTGAATTTGTCATGAGATCAGCCTTTGACTGCGCCGGCAGCAATGCCGCGTACGAAAAGTTTTCCAGAGACGAAGTAAATGGTCAGAGGCACTAGACCTGTTAATATCGTCGCCGCCATGTTGACGTTGTATTCCTTCACGCCCTGCGAGGAGTTCACGATGTTGTTGAGCGACACCGTCATGGGATAGCTCTCGGGGCCGGTGTAAACGACACCAAAGAGGAAATCATTCCAGATACCAGTCACTTGCAGGATCATCGCAACCGTGAAAATTGGTAAAGACATCGGCACCATGATGCGGAAGTAAATGCCCCAAAATCCTGCACCGTCTACGCGCGCCGCCTTGAATAACTCCTCGGGAAGCGATGAGAAGTAGTTCCGGAACAAGAGCGTCAGGATGGGCATTCCAAAGACCGTGTGAACGATCACCAAGCCCGTCAGGGACCCGTAAAGTCCGATTTCGCGCAACATTATCACGATCGGATAGAGCATCACCTGATACGGAATGAACGCACCGAAGATCAGGATAGTGAAGAAGACATTGGCTCCTTTGAACTTCCAGTTGGCGAGCGCATATCCATTCACCGAGGCAATGATGATCGACAGGATCACCGAAGGAATTGTGATGCGAACCGAGTTCCAAAACCCAGTGCTTAACCCATCACAAGTCAGACCTGTGCAGGCCTGAGACCACGCTTTGACCCAAGGCTCGAAGGTGACCTCAAGGGGCGGCGCAAAGATATTGCCCATGCGGATTTCCGGCATGCCCTTTAGCGACGTCACGATCATAATATAAAGGGGCAGCGCGTAATAAAGCGTGACCACAAGCAGTGTCCCGTAAAGGAAGATATTGCGCCGAGAGAAGGCCTTCCTGGGCTTGGGTCCATGCGGACCTGTAAAGGTATGAGATGTTGTATCAACCACGGTTCTTCGAGCCTCCGAATTCGAGAAATGCCCAAGGGATGACAACCAGCGCCACCGTCACCAGCATCATTGTAGAAGCCGCAAAGGCCTGGCCGAGATTGTTGGCCTGGAACATCATGTCGTAAACGTATTTGGCCGGAACCTCAGTTGCGATACCGGGTCCACCTCCGGTTTGCGCGACAATCAGATCGTAGATTTTGACGATCCCCGTTACCACAAGCACCAGCGTGGTGATGAAGACCGGGCGCATCATTGGGATGACGATAAATAGATATGTCTTCCACGACGGAATTCCGTCGACCCGGGCCGCCTTCCAGACGTCCTGATCAATACCGCGCAAACCTGCGAGCATCAGCACCATGACAAGGCCACTCCCTTGCCAAAGGCCCGCAATCAGAATGCCGAAAATCGCAATCTCGGCGTTGTAGAGCGGGTCGAACGTGAACGTCTCCCAGCCCCAGCCGCGGACGATGTTCTGAACACCGAACTCGGGGTTCAATATCCACTGCCACACCAGGCCCGTAACCACAAAGCTGAGAGCATATGGATAAAGAATGACTGTGCGGATCGTATTCTCAAAACGGATTTTCTGATCAAGAAGCGCGGCTAAAATGAAGCCAATCACAAACACCAAGATCAGCATCGAAAACCCGTAAATCGCCAGATTTTCAATTGAGATCATCCATTTTCTGGTATCCCACAACCGCTCGTACTGGTCGAGTCCGACCCACTTGAGACGCGGCAAAAGGCCTGAACCGGTGAAGCTGTAAACGATAGTCCAAGCTGTTCCGCCGACAAACACAAAAAGCGCGGTCACGATCATTGGGATCGCTGCAATCTTTGCTGATTTGTTGCGAAATAACTGATTTGGGCGTGTAGAAGCCATCTGCTTCCCCCCTTTGCCAATCAGAGATCCGTAGATGTCGGCCTGCTACTCACAGCAGGCCGACACGCGATGGTTTGCTTACTCAGCGCGCTCGATAATCTTCACGAAGTCCACCTGCGCATCTGCAGCACTGATAGAAGCGTCCGCAAAAAACTCGGTGAAGAGCGTGTTGATCTGGTTCGTCGTGTCCGACGTGAGCAGCATGTTGGTGTCAGGCAACAGTGCGCCATCCGCCAGCAGGGCGAGGCCCTTCTGCATGCAGTCATTGGCCGAGGAAAGGTCGATATCGCCTCGTACCGGCAGCGAGCCCTTCTTCAGATTGAACGCAACTTGAGTTTCTGGCTTCAGCATCAACGCGGCCAGTTCGGACTGTGCAGCAATCTGCGCGTCATCAGACAGAACCGGGAAGTAGAACGCGTCGCCACCTGTTCCCAGAAGTTCGGTCACGCCGAGACCCGGCAGACAGCTATAGTCTTCGCCTGCAACTTGCTCGGCAACGGCAAATTCGCCCTGTGCCCAGTCGCCCATGATCTGACCACCGGCTTGTCCGGTGATGACCAGGTTGGTCGCGTCATTCCAGTTCTGAACTGTGGACGTTGACGACATGTCGCGGGCGTCAGCTGCCGCCGAAAAGACACGTGCAACTTCCGCGCCAGCCGCAACTTCGGCATTTTTGTCGCCGTAAACTGACAGATAGATTTCGCTTGGGACCAGTGCTGCAAACATCACGTTGAACGCGCCGGATTGCTGCCAGCCCTGCTGACCCATCGCCAGCGGCGTCTTTCCGGCATCTGCCAATGCTTGCGATGCCGCAACGAATTCATCCCAGTTCGTAGGAACACTCACGCCCACATCTTCATATGCTTTGTGCGAAACCCATAGCCACTGCCATGAGTGGATGTTCACAGGCGCGCAATAGATGCGACCGTCAACGGTGCACGCATTGAGAAGTGTGGATGGGTTTACGATGTCCTTCCAACCCTCAGCTTCTGCAATATCAGTGATGTCGCGCAGCAGCCCTGCTTCGATCAGCTCTTCTGCCTGACGTCCGTGGTTAAATTGAAAGGCGCCCATCGGGTCACCACCAGTTAAACGGCTGACCATGACAGCGCGCGCGGATTCGCCTCCTGCGATCGCCGCATCAACCCAAGTGTTGCCCGTGGCGTCAAAGGCTGCCGCAAACTCTTGGACCGCAGCGGCTTCACCACCAGACGTCCACCAGTGCATCACCTCCAGTTCAGTGGCAGATGCGCTGGACGCGGCCACTATTGCGGTCGCTGCAAGTAATTTGGAAGTTCGATTCATGTTTGTTCCTCCCTATGACTGAATCGTTTCAGAAATTTCTATAACGATTTAGTTTCTGCTTGCAAGCGTTTTCTGTTAGGGTCTAAACTGGGGTGTGCTCTGGCACTGACAAACGATACATATGGCGAAAGAAATGAAGTGCGTCCTGCAGCCCTTGCTGCCTAGATGCTTGGAGTGGCCGGATGAAACGCATCGCGTCCGAAATGGCAAAGGCAAACGACGACGATATTCGTCGGCTGGTGGATTCCAGTGAAACGCCTACGCTCAAAACCATATCGAGAATTAGCGGAATGGCTGTCGCGACGGTGTCGCGCGCCCTGAGCGATGCGCCAGATATCGGAAACGACACCAAGGACCTTGTTCAAAGAATTGCGCGAATTATCGGATATGTTCCGAACCGCGCCGGGGTGCGCCTGCGAACCGGCCGCACGAACGTGATCACGCTCGTCCTTCCTGCCGAGGGCGACGTGATGACCAACGCCGCAAAGCTGACAAGCTCAATCGCCGGCGAATTGCGCAACACGCAGTTTCACCTCAATATTCTGCCGTGGTTTCCTGAAGAGGATCCTTTGCGGCCCATAAAATACATCGTTGAAACCCATTCATCCGATGCCGTCATTTTCAACATGACCGAACCAGAGGACGCCCGCGTTGCATATCTCCTGGAGAAAAACTTCCCTTTTGCCACGCATGGGCGCACGAACTGGTGCGAAAAGCATGCCTACTATGACTACGACAACACAGCCTTCATAAGCGATGCGTTGAAACGGCTGAAAACCCGCGGGCGCGAAAACGTCCTCGCCGTCCTGCCTCCGTTGAGCCAATATTATGCACAAGACATGGTGCGAGGTCTGGAACAATACGCCGGTCCCCTTAGCATCCGTTACCACATCTCAAAAAACGTCAACAGCGACCAACCATCGGACGACATACGCCATTGGGTGACCCGCAGGCTTAAGCAGTCCCCCGAGATCGACGCGATTATCTGCTCGTCGTCGAAAGGAGCCATCGCGGCCATCGTTGCCGTTGAGAAGCAAGGTCGCGTCCTAGGTGGAGATATTGATGTCTACACCAAGGAAGTCGCACCAATTCTCAAAACGTTCCGTGAAAACATCATTGTCGAGCTTGAAGATGTTGGAGATGCGGGGCGCTTTTTGGCTAAGGCCGTCAAACAGCAGCTCCAGCATCCGGACCAAAAGTTGATGCAACATCTGTTTGTTCCCGGCGGAATGTCGGCTTGAGAGACAATTTTCATAGACAGTGACGGGCCGTCACAAGTCAATGCGCTAAGATGTTAACAGACTTTTACCAATTTGAGCTCACGCTCAAATTTGAGAGACGCACCCAATCGGACTGGTTGGCCAATGGCGGTCTTGTCCCGCAACTGAGACATCGAGAGTGGGCGCAGCGGAACAAGCCGGACCTCATCTCGGCCAGCGATAACCGTCAATTCCGCCAAATGGCCAAGGGTCTCAACTGGGCGCGTTGAATGCCAAATTGAACAGTCCATCCCGATCAGATGACAAAAAAAGTTGACGTGGCGTAAGATACCCTGAAACGCGCTTTCACCACAGAACATCAGGGAGGACTATCATGCATTATTTTTCAACAACGGCAGCCATTTCCGCAGGACTTCTGATCGGTTCGGTCGCGGCAGCACAGGACGTCGTCTGGACGCTCGAAGGCCTCGAAGCACCCGAGAGCGCGCACTTTGACGAGGCGCGAGACGCTCTCTACGTCTCCAACATCAACGGCGAGCCAACAGCCAAGGACGGCAACGGATACATCTCTCGGGTTAGTCCCAACGGACAGATGCTGGAGGCGAAATGGGTCACCGGGCTGGACGCACCCAAGGGGTTGGTAAGCGACGGCGCCACCCTTTACGTGAGCGATATCGACCGACTGGTCGCTATCGATATTGAAGCAGGTGAAATTTCCGGGACATGGCCTGCCGAAGGTGCGATCTTTCTCAACGACACGGCGCTCGATGCAGCGGGCCGGGTCTATGTCTCGGACATGATCGCCCAAAAGATCCATGTTCTGGCTGACGGCGATTTCTCTGTGCTCGCGGAAGGCGATGTGCTCCAGCACCCCAACGGTCTCAGCATGCGTGATGGCAAGCTGCTCGTCGCACCATGGGGCCTCGATTTACAGAAAGATTTCACCACGAAGACAGGTGGGCATCTTATAACTGTGGACGTCGAAACCGGTAGTGTCGCACCCTTGGGGTCGGGCGATCCCGTAGGGAACCTTGACGGGCTAGAACCAGACGGCGACGGCAATTGGATTGTGTCGGACTGGATCGCCGGGGCCGTCTACCGCATCGCCGATGATGGGAACAAAGAGTTACTTCTCGACCTCGACATGGGCAGCGCTGACCTCGAATACATTCCCGATCAGTCCCTGTTAATTGTGCCGATGATGCTCAACAACACGCTTGTTGCCTACCGGATAGAGTAGGCTCTTCTAGGCTGGCACTTTTTGTCAACCGGCGAACTGAAAAGACAGGGGCACCATTGGGCGACGGCACAGAGCCCAAAGTGACTGATGCTGCAGCCAAGACCAGTGTCTGTTATGCGTCCAATCAGAACTATAGGCTTCCCAACCGCTGGATTTCACTGCGCGTTTCACTTGCCATATTGCGGAGCCAAGCGGCAAATCTTTGCACTTGGGGTCTCTTTGCGGCATCAGGTCGAATCTGCATCCTGTAGGGGTGTGGTGCAGTAAGGTGCTGAGACGCAGGGAATGGATTGACGATAGAACCTTTCTCTAAATCGCTCAGTACCAAGGACAGGCCACATACCAGAAAACCCACGTTCTGCCGCACCGCCTCTAACGCAACCCGAGCATTTGGATAATGAACGCCGCGATCTGGGCCGCTTTCGCGATGGCCGAATTTCTGGAACCACTCAACCCACCCAGGATGATCCAAGTTATCACGCTGTACTTTCAGGTGCAGTAGCGGCATTCCTTCCATCTGTAGGACAGGGTCCCAATCGGCAATGCGGCGCGGGTTGTCGGGACCGGTTACGGGCAAAAAAGCGTCGGTGAACAGTGGCTCACCAGATCCTTCTCCGTAGTCGATCCGTATATCAGGCGCGCCCAATCTCAGAGGAACGTCTCCCGCCCCGTTTATGCAAAACAAGATGTTAGGATGTGCTTCACGAAAGGCGTCAATACGCGGTGACAACCAAAGCTCAGCCCAATCTGGATCTGCAACTATCTGTATTTCGCTGACGCGTTGAAAATCGAGTGTATCAGTCACCCGCTCCAGCGCGGCAAAGGCTAGCTGCAGATCAGCAAGAGCGTGCTCAAGCTGAGGCGTCGGCTGCAATCCAGATCGCCCCCTCAGCAAGAGATCGGCACCTAGAAAGTCTTCCAACGTCCGGACGCGCTGCCCTACTGCGGCTGGTGTGATGCCAAGCGTGTCCGCCGCATCTTTTAGTGACCCCTTACGGATAGATAATTCGACTGCTTGGAGCGATTTTAGATGCGTTAAGGTGACCATTAGTAAAGCTTACCTTTATCTTACAAAATTTCAACAGTTATTGATAAGGAAAATCTTTATCAAGCTAAAGAAAATTGAGTTTTGATTTTAGGCGGCGGTCATGCACGGTCATGGAGCGACCTCATTTGGACCAGCAAAAGGAGATAGATGAAATGGACCGCTTTATAATCGAACGTGACATTCCAGGTATCGGCGAGTTTTCCCTGACCGAGCTCTGCGGCGCTGCACGGGCGTCAAATCAGGCACTTGCCGCTATCGGTCCCAGCATCCAGTGGCAGCATTCTTATGTGGCGGAAGGGAAAACGTTCTGTGTCTATCTTGCCGAGAGCGAGGAAGATATCAACAAACATGCAGAGCTGAGCGGCATTCCCGTGTCGAAGATCACGAAGGTTTCTCAGATCATCGATCCATTGACGGCAAACAACTAAGCATCCAGCATCTTTAAAAGATACCGGCGACGATTTGCTAATGTTCGTCGGTTCTTTTCTTCTGATAGGGCAGACTCTGTACGCCCGGAGACTCCAAACTCATAAATTTGTTTGAGAACGAAGAACGACCGTCTTCCGAAAGTGGCCGTTGGCACGGTCGCAAAGAAGGCTCACTTTGTCCGCAACTCGGTCATTGCCGCATTTTTCGCCAGTGTCTGCTCTGGGTCGAAGCTGCCATTGACGCTGGGGCCTGTTAATAGGTCCAGAGCCTAGACTTCCGAATGCCGGAAGCGGGTCGCAGCTGCGACCTTCACCGGTTGTGGAAAGCCAGGGCACGCTTCTATAAGCCCATAGATAGAAGTGCGGCCGATGCCACCAAGGGCTTGTGCGAGCCTGGCTCGCTTCGGCATACCCGTTGCCCCTTTAAAACATCACCCAAGCACCTCGGCCACGGCCGCCGTCAGCTTACCCGCGATTTCATCTGCCTCTGCGTGTGTCAGGCAGAATGGTGGTGCGAATCCGAGTATATCGCCTTGAGGCATCGCCCGGCTGATGATGCCGCGCGCCAGTAGAGCGTTGTTCACCTTTGCGCCGATGGTCTGCCCGGCATCGAAGAAGGTCCGGCTGTCGCGGTCTTCAACGAATTCTACAGCGCACATTAGGCCTTCGCCTCGAATGTCACCCACATGCGCGTGGTCGCCCAAAGCGTCGCTCAGTGCAGCTTTGAAATAGGCCCCGATTTCGCCGGCATTCTGCACGAGGTTAAGTTCGTCGATCAGCTTAAGGTTCGCAACTCCCGCTGCGGCCCCGATGGGGTGGGCCGAATAGGTCCAGCCATGGCCGATGGGCCCATTTTCATCAGTGCCTTGTTCGAGCACTTTCCACATCTTTTCAGACACGATTGATCCCGAGAGTGGCGCATAGGCTGATGTCAGCCCCTTGGCTATGGTAATGAGGTCTGGCTTGATGCCATAGTGCTCTGACCCGAACATTGTGCCCAAGCGACCAAACCCGGTAACAACCTCATCCGCAATCAAAAGTATGTCGTGCTTGTCCAAAACAGTCTGAACCGCGGGCCAGTAACCTGAGGGCGGCGGGACAAGCCCACCGGTTCCCAAAGCCGGCTCTCCGATAAAGGCCGCGATTGTATCTGCGCCTTCGCGAGCGATCATAGCTTCCAATTCGGCGATGCAATGCGAGACGAAATCCGCCTCCGTCATCGAAAGGTCGGCTCTGCGAAAATAGTAGGGCGCTTCGGTGTGCAGTACTTGGCTGAGCGGCAGGTCGAACTTCTTGTGGAACAGATCCAGCCCGGTAAGCGAGCCGGTCATCAGCCCTGAACCATGATAGCCACGCCAGCGCGAGATAATCTTTTTCTTCGCGGGCCGCCCGAGGATGTTGTTGTAATACCAGACCAGCTTGATGTTGGTCTCATTCGCGTCCGAGCCGGACGTGCCGAAATAGACCTTGGACATATGATCCGGTGCCCGATCCATGATCATCTTGGACAGGGTGATGCTCGCCTCGGTGCCGTGACCTACATACGCATGGTAGTAGGCCAGCGTATGCGCCTGTTCTGCGATAGCCTCTGCGATCTCGGCCCGGCCATAGCCGACATTCACGCAATAAAGCCCAGCGAAGGCGTCGAGAAACCGGTTGCCATCGCGATCCTCTATATGACAGCCCTTACCCCCTGTGATGATCCGCTGTGGGATATTCCCGCGCGCGAATTCCGCAAGATGTGTGGAAGGATGAAAGAAATTTTCCCGATCCCAATGATCGAGCTTGTCGTTTCTCAGCATGACATCCTCATTTTCTTAGCCCCAATCTCTACAAACATATTTTATTTCCATAAACTCGCGCATTCCTAGCCCCGCGCCTTCGCGCCCGAGCCCGGATTGCTTGGTGCCGCCGAACGGGATCGGGGCACCCGTGACCTTCGTGCGATTGACCGCAACCATTCCAAATTGCAGCGCGCGGCAGACACGGTAGATGCGGCGCGGGTCTTGGCTGTGCACATAGGCGACAAGCCCGTATTCGGTCGCATTGGCGCGCTTGATCACTTCGTCTTCAGTGTCAAACGGTGTGATTGCCGCGACAGGGCCGAACGTCTCTTGCGACATAATCGCCGCATTGGCAGGCACATCGGTCAGAACAGTGGGTTCGTAAAACAACGCGCCAATCGCGTGGCGCTTGCCTCCACATGCAAGTTTCGCACCCTTTGCCAGAGCGTCGGCAACGTGCTCTTCCTGTTTTACCACGGCTCCTTCATTCATCAGAGGACCGATATCCGGATTATCTATGCCTCGTCCGACAGTTAAAGCCTGCGATTTCGCAGTGAATTTGCGGCAGAAGTCCTCGTAAATGGGGCGATCAACATAGATGCGGTTGGCACCCAGGCAGTCCTGACCTGACGTCGCAAACTTGGCTTTGATCGTTTCGCTGACGGCAGCGTCCAGATCGCAACCTTTGAAAACGATAACGGGTGCGTGGCCGCCAAGTTCCATAACCAATTTTTTTACCGTAGCGGCGCTGTCACGGTAGAGAATTCGACCGACTTCTGTTGATCCCGTGAAGGAAAGAGCGCGCACACGGCTGTCTGCGGTCCACGGCGGTACAACTGTCGACGCTTTGCCAGTGACGACATTGAAAACGCCTGCTGGAATGCCGGCACGTTCTGCAAGCTCGGCAAGTGCGGTGGCCGAAAATGGGGTTTCAGACGATGGGTGCGCCACGATCGTACATCCCGCAGCCAACGCCGCCGCTGCCTTGCGCGTCAACATAGCGGTCGGGAAATTCCAAGGCGTGATCAGTGCGACAACACCGATGGGTTCAAGCCACACCTCCACCTCTGCATCGGGCAAATGGCTGGTCACACCCTCAATATTCGGACGCTTGGCCTCTTCGGAATAATATTCCACAAACGCAGCTGCGTAGTCGATCTCTCCGAGTGCTTCAGAGAGCGGTTTGCCCTGTTCGGCGACCATGATCCTGGCAAGGTCTTCCTTGGAGTCCAGCATCAGATCAAACCAGCGGCGCAGGAGTTGTGAGCGGTCCTGCGGCAGCATCGAAGACCACGTTAGAAATGCGTCCTGAGCAGCATCCACTGCTTTCGCACTGTCCTTGCCATCCAGTTTGGCCACATCTCCTAAGCGGGCGCCGTCCGAGGGGTCTGTCACCGCAAAGGTTGCGCCAGACTCCGCGGCGACCCAGCGACCGTCGATATAGGAAAAGTTTCTGAGCAGCTTCGGATCTGATAGGTCTACGCCCTTGGGGCTTTCGAGCTGAGCGGTGATGGGCATGATGTATCCTGTGATCAACGGGACTCGGCTCGACTTTAGCTTATGGAACACAGACAGTTTTTTTGAATTTCGTGGCTTGGACAGCGGATTTTTCTGTTTTTGCCGCGCGAACGTCTTATTCGCTCTGTTGTCCCAGTAAATGCGCCAGCGCGGGCGCAGCGGACTTCACCTCCTTGGTGACGACATATGTGAAGTAGCGCTTTAACCCGACTTTCGCTTCGAGCAATTCATCAATCATGCGTTGGTAACTGTTGATATCCAGGGTCACAACTTGCATCAAATAGTCGACGCCGCCGCCTATTGCCCAACATCCCGTGACCTCCGGATATTTTTCGATCGCGTTCTCAAAGATGCGAAAGTTCTCCGCGCGATGTGACTCCAGCTCAAGGACAACAAAGATGACGACATGGACAGACAGACGTACAAGATCAATCTCAGCATGATAGCCCTTGATGAGCCCGGCCTTTTCCAGTCGTTTTATCCTCTCCCAGCAAGGTGAGGGCGAGAGGTTAACACGGCGTGCCAACTCGGATTTTGAGATGCGCCCCTCGGATGTGAGGACCTCGAGTATTCGTATGTCACGTGGATCAAGAGCTATCGCCATGACGCAGCTACGCTCCTTGAATTGATCTTGTCAAATGTCAGAATTCTGGCCTATATTGAATCATGGCAATTTGGCCGCCAGATCGAGAAAGCCTTACACGTCCGGTTTATCATTCCCTCGCGCAATGTCTTGTTCGCGCGCTTGAGGCGGGAGAGATCAAGTCTGGAACGAAGTTGCCAACGCATCGGGCACTGGCATTCGAACTTGAGATAAGTGTCCAGACCGTCAGCAGGGCCTATGAGGAATTGGCGCGCCTCGGTGTGATTTCAGGTCATGTCGGTCGAGGCAGCTACGTTCTGTCAAATCCAACTGAAGCGCAGCTGCCATGGCAGCGCCCTGCGGATCATGAAGACGTCATCGACTTATCAATGTTGGTTCCAGTGTTCGATGAGATCCATGCGAGCCACATCGCTCATTCTCTGAAGGAGATGGGTCAGAATCTTCCATACGATGCAGTATTTTCATTCCGACCGCGTAAGGCGCTGATTGGCCATAGCGCGCATGCGCGCAACTGGCTGGTTAAATGTGGCGTGCAGGTTGATGGGCGAGACGGGATACTTCCGACAAACGGCAACACCTCGGCAATGACCTGCGCTCTCATAACGGCAGCCATGCCCGGTGACGTAGTGGTCGCCGAAGAGATGGGGCACCATACCATGGTTTCTTTAACCTCCATACTCGGCTTGAAGCTCTCAGGTCTGGCGATGGATGCTGAGGGTATCTTGCCTGAAGCCTTTGAGCGCGCGTGCGTGAATGGGCCGGTCAAGGTGTTGAGTGTCCTGCCCGCAGGATTGGGCCCAACAGCAGCGGTTATGGGGATGGAGAGGCGAAAAGCGCTTGTTGATATCGCAAGAAAGCATTCTGTTTGGATTATCGAAAATGATGCTTGGGGGCCGCTGCAACCAGACCGTACGCCGCCTATTGTGACGCTGGCGCCAGAGCGAACATTTTACTTTACGGGTATGTCGAAGTGCATACTTCCAGGCCTACGCATTGCCTGGCTGGTAATTCCGCAGTCAAAGGTCCACGCCGCGCGTAGCCGCCACCTCGTGACAAACTGGATGGCAACACCACTGATCGCTGAGATCGCCAGCCGCTGGATTAAAGATGGCACCGCAAACGAGCTATTGGAGTGGCAGAGAACGCAACTGGGGCGACGCAACCAGATTGCCGCCAAGATCCTTCAAGACATTCCCTACAGCGCCTCTCAAAACGGAATGCATGTTTGGTTGCCGTTGCCAGATCGCTGGCGAGAGGACGACTTTGTCGCTCTCGCGCGCCATGACGGAGTGGCAGTCGCGGCAGGTTCGAACTTCGCTGCTGAGGGGTTAAGTATTCCACCTGGCGTTCGCGTCTGCCTTGGTGCGGGAAGCGAAGGTGAGCTGGAGGAGGGGTTAAAAATTCTTGTTCGACTGCTGCAAGCAGCACCTGAGAAAGCATTGCTTACTATTTGAGCGATGGTTGCTATCAGGTCGGATTTGCTGATCCGACAAATTGTCATGGTTCAATATATAAATTGACATGATTGCTGGGCTGCTAAACCAATTGCGTAGTGGGGATGTAGAAGTGTGCGCGGCTGACGGCCTGTGCGTGACTGATGGCCAGCGTGTTTATTGCTTTTCACTCTAAAAAACACGGACGGGCGCACGTGCTGTGCCCGCGACCAGCAGACTTGGTTGCAGATCCGTAAAACAGAGAGGTTATAACGATGAACTTGAAGAAAATACTCGCCGGTGCGACGGCCTTGGTCTTTGTAGGAACTTTCGCTTCAGCAGACACATGGCGCTATGCATTCGAAGAGTCGCTGGACGAGGTCCAGGGCCAGTTTGCCCAGAAATTTAAAGAGTATGTTGAGGCAAATTCGGATCATGAAATCCAGTTGTTCCCTTTCGGAACGCTCGGTGAATCCGCAGATATCATGGAGCAGGCGCAAGCTGGCATCCTGCAGTTCGTCAACCAATCGCCCGGTTTCACCGGGTCGCTGATCCCTGAGGCGCAGGTATTTTTCGTTCCTTACCTTCTGCCCACAGATCAGGCGCAACTTGCGCGCTTCTTTCGCGACAGCAAGGCGATAAACGAAGATTTTCAAGGGCTTTACGCTGCCCAAGGGCTTGAGCTCTTGCAGATGTACCCCGAAGGCGAAGTCGCTATGACGACGAAGGCACCGGTCAAAAGCTGTGCTGACCTTGACGAGGTCAAATTCCGCGTAATGACCAACCCGCTTTTGGTAGAGAGCTACAAAGCATTTGGCGCGATCCCGACACCGCTTCCTTGGGGCGAGGTGTATGGTTCTCTGCAAACCAACATTATTCAGGGCCAGGAAAACCCGACATTCTTCCTCTATTCGACCAAACTTTACGAAGTAACCGACTATATCACTTATGCCGGGCACAACAACTTCACCACGGCTCTGATGGCCAACCTCGACTTTTATGACGGGCTTTCGGGCGACGAGCAAAAGGTCATTCAGGACGCGACAGATGCGGCCTATGACTTCATTGTTGAGTATCAGGACGGTCTGGCTGCCACTGAGCTTGCCAAGATCATGGAAGCTAAGCCTGAAATGACTGTTACTGTTCTCTCTGAAGACGAGCGTGCCTGCTTTAAGGCGGCGGCTTCCGAAGTTGAGGCCAAATTCATCGAGATGACCGGCGACTCCGGTGCTGCGATTCTTGAACAGATGAAGGCCGATCTTGTGGCTGCAGCTGACGGCTGATCCCTCCTCGAGGAATAGCCCCGGCTCGCGAGAGCCGGCCGGGGCCCTTGACCAACTCGCTGTTAGGAGCCGGACGTGACAGACAAACCGCATTCTAACGAACATGCCTCCAGTCTGCCCGGATTTCTGGGCACACTGGATAGCGCAATTTCGAGAATTGAATCAGTTATGCTTGCCGCGGGTGTTATCCTTATGGCCACCAACACCATCAGTAATGTCATCGGCCGGTTCGTGTTTCAAAGTAGTTTGTTCTTTTCTGAAGAACTGAACCGCATTCTGATTATCATGATTACCTTTGCCGGCATCAGCTATGCTGCACGTCAAGGTCGGCATATCCGCATGTCAGCTATTTATGATGCGATGCCGTCGCGGATCCGCAAATTCATGATGATTGTCATATCGCTTGTCACAGCCACCATCATGTTCGGCCTTTGCTATTATGCCATCAATTATATCGGAACTCAGGCCAGCCGAGGACGGGTGCTGCCGTCCCTTCAGATCCCCGTATGGTGGACGCTTGTTTGGGTGCCTGTCGGATTTTTCATGACGGGGATGCAGTACCTTCTGACGGCTATCAAAAATATTGTTGAGAAAGACATCTATCTCTCGACCAATGTGCTTGAAGGCTACGACAACGATGAAATCGAGATTTGAGGGGAACGGCTCATGGCACTAACGATCTTTTCCATCATGATCGTGCTTCTCTTGCTCGGTTTTCCCATGATGGTCCCGCTGATCGCCGGGGCATCTGTTGGCTTTTACATGATGTTGAACGGCTTTTCACAGATGGAAACTATGATTCAGCAGTTCATGGCGGGCATCCGACCTGCGTCGCTCATTGCGGTCCCGATGTTCATCTTTGCTGCGGACATCATGACCCGGGGCCAATCAGCTGACCGGCTGATCGATATGGTGATGAAATTCATGGGCCATATCAAAGGCGGTCTGGCAGTATCCACGGCGGCAGCTTGTACGATGTTCGGGGCAGTGTCCGGCTCGACGCAAGCGACAGTGGTGGCTGTTGGCGGCCCGCTGCGACCGCGTATGCTGAAGGCGGGGTACAAGGACAGCTTTGTTCTGGCCCTGATAGTAAACTCGTCTGACATTGCATTCCTGATTCCACCGTCCATCGGTATGATAATCTATGGAGTTGTCTCAAACACGTCAATTTCCGAACTCTTCATCGCGGGTATCGGCCCGGGACTTTTGATCCTTGTCCTTTTTTCGATCTACTCAGTGATTTATGCGATCCGCCACGATGTGCCGACTGAGGACAAGGCAACTTGGGGCGCGCGCTTCGGGGCGGTCAGGCGCGCAATTTGGCCACTTGGCTTTCCAGTGATTATCATTGGAGGCATCTATGGCGGGATTTTCTCTCCGACTGAGGCTGCTGCGGCCTGTGTTTTTTACGCATTGATGCTCGAAGTCGTGATTTTTCGCTCGATGAACCTAGCCGATGTCTATAGCACCGCCAAATCCACCGGTCTGATCACCGCGGTTGTATTCATCCTTGTTGCGGCCGGCGCGGCCTTTTCCTGGGTTATCTCTTTCGCACAAATTCCACAGGCAATCCTTGGTTCTATCGGCATCGATGAGATGGGTCAGTATGGGGTTCTCTTCGTGATTTCGATCGCGTTTTTTATCGGGTGTATGTTCGTCGACCCTATTGTTGTCATCCTTGTACTTGTCCCGATCTTTGCCCCAGTGGTCAAAGACGTTGGTCTCGATCCTGTTCTGGTTGGAACGGTGATCACACTTCAGGTGGCGATTGGGTCAGCAACACCACCATTCGGGTGCGATATATTTACGGCAATAGCTGTCTTTAAACGCCCCTATATCGAAGTCATCAGAGGGACGCCGCCATTTATCGTCATCCTTCTGAGCGTCTCGGTCGCTTTGATTTACTTCCCTCAGATCGCTTTGTTTCTGCGTGATCTGGCATTTGCGAAATAGCGGGGCAGCTATGTTCAAACACATACTCGTACCAATCGATGGTTCACGAAACGCGATCGCCGCGCTTGAAAAAGCCGTGGAACTTGCATCGCTTGTTAAGGCTAGGATTTCGATCCTGACAGTCTATCGCCACCACTCCTTGCTTGAGGCATCTTTTTCAATGGTGCGTCGCGACACGCCCGAGCCGATGGACGATTCAATGCGTGCCTACGCCAAAGAAGTTGCAGAAGAGGCCAAGAGCCGGGCAGTGGAACTAGGAGCGATAGGGCTCCGTGCCGTTGTGAAAAACGGACCCGTGGCGCGCGGCATTGTTTCATTCGCTAAGGAAAACAATGTGGACCTGATTGTCATGGGCGGCCGCGGTATGGGGTCCGTCGAAAGCTATCTGCTCGGAAGCGTGTCTCATAAGGTGACAGGGACGTCGGCCTGCCCAGTGATGATTGTGTAGTGAAATGGGAGAACGCGCAGAGGTATTGCTGTCTTCCATCCCTGTTCAACTGGAGCCCGCAGAGGCCGTAACCCGCCTTGGACTGATCGCGCTTGCTACGGACCTGACGACAGAACGAGACGCCGCACGGCTCATTCCACACGATCGTGCGGCTCTGCACGTGACAAGGGTCGCGTTTGAGAACCCAACCACCGCGGAAAACCTGTTACGAATGGCGCCGCTCTTGACCGAAGCGGCGCGTTTGTTGCTGCCCGGAGAACCTATGGCGGCAATATACTACGCCTGCACAGCCGCCTCGGTCATGATTGGTGACGACGCGATCAGACATGCCATTCAGGCGGGCAAACCCGACGTCCCTGTCGTCACACCGACCGATGCCGCGCTGACGGCGTTCCGTTCGCTTGGCGTGCAGCGGATCACTTTGGTCACGCCATATTTGTCCAAAACGACCCAGCCAATGGTTGCTTACTTTCAGCGAAAGGGGCTGGAGGTCGTGTCGGCACAGTGCCTTGGCCTTGAGGATGATCGAAACATGGCAAGAGTCTCATCGCAAACTATCATCGACGCCGCGATAGCTGCCGACCGTCCTCAGTCTGAAGGCGTGTTCCTATCGTGCACGGCGCTTCCGGCGCTAGGTGTTATTGAAGCTCTCGAGGATCGCCTTGGGAAGCCTGTCATCTCATCAAATCAGGCGGGCCTTTGGCAGATGTTGAACCACGCACGATTGGCCCCTAATGAAGGACTAGGTAAAATCTTCGATCGGATGCCTCTGGAGGCGGTGTATGACTAAGTTCGCGCTCCCGACTGAACGCAGCGAAAACAGCGTCACGTTGGACGAGATCATTGAAGCACGGCGCACTATTTCTGGCATGATACGACACACGCCTGTTGAACCTTCAGTCTCGTTGTCGAAGAGCATGGGTGTTCCGGTTAACCTGAAACTGGAGCATAGCCAGTTGAGTGGCAGCTTTAAGTTTCGCGGCGCGTCGAACGCTGTGGCCCATCTGACAGAGACAGAGCGCGCTGCTGGTGTTGTGGGCGTCTCCACAGGTAACCATGGACGAGGTTTGGCGCGCGCCTGCGCAAACGCGGGCGTCCGCTGTGTTATAGCGATGTCAGAGTTAGTGCCCCAAAATAAGATCGAGGCGATCCGGGGGGAGGGTGCTGAGGTGCTGATCCGGGGCCGTAGTCAGGACGAAGCACAAGCCGCTGTTGATGCACTCGTCGCAGAGGGCATGACAATGATTCCCCCCTTTGATCACCGCCATATCATCGCTGGTCAGGGAACGCTCGGGCTCGAGATTTCCGAGGAGATGCCCGAGGTTGAGACCGTTTTGGTGCAGGTCTCCGGCGGCGGGCTGATATCGGGAGTGGCCGCCGCGCTGAAGGCCCGCCTGCCACATGTCCGCATCGTCGGGATCTCAATGGAGCGGGGGGCGGCCATGCACGCAAGCCTTGCGGCCGGTCACCCGGTTGAGGTCACGGAACTCGCCACATTGGCCGACAGTCTGGGTGGAGGCATAGGGCTCGACAATTGCTTTACCTTTCCGATGGTGCGCGAACTCGTAGACGACCTGGTTTTGCTCAGCGAGGCAGAAATCGCAAACGGCATTCGCCATTGCTACTGGGAAGAACGACAGATTGTCGAAGGCTCCGGTGCGGTGGGGGTAGGGGCGCTTTTGGCGGGTAAAATCACTTTGTCTGGGCCTACTATGCTTATACTCAGCGGCGGGAATATCGACATGTCATTGCACCACAGGGTTATCTCAGGGGAAGATGTCGACGTTTCTCAAGAGAGCTCATAATGCCAAAAATCCGCATTCTGACTGAGGCCGAACTTCGCAAAGCGGTGCCACTGGATCTCGACACGATCCAATGCATAGAAGACGGTTTCCGTGCGCTTGCCGGTGGGAACGTCGCTATGCCACCCATCCTGTCCATGGCGATCAAAGATTTTAATGGTGAGGTCGACGTCAAGACGGCCTATGTCCCAGGTCTGGATAGTTTTGCGGTGAAAATCTCCCCCGGATTTTTTGATAACCCCAAGATAGGCCTTCCATCGACGTCTGGACTGATGGTCTTGTTCTCAGCACGCACAGGCCAGCTCGAAGCCCTGTTGCTCGACAATGGATATCTCACGGATGTACGCACTGCCGCGGCAGGCGCCGTTGCAGCGCGTATTTTGTCCCGGGAGGACTCTTCAAGCGCTGCAATTTTTGGGTCAGGCATGCAGTCGCGGCTTCAACTTAAGGCTCTGTGCCTCGTGCGCCCCATTGAGCGAGCTTTGATCTGGGCACGAAATTCAGAGGCGGCAAAGGCTCTTGCTGCAGAGCTTAAAACAGATCTTGGGATCGAGGTGGCGGCCGTGGATGATCCACAAACGGCCGTTGCCCAAGCGGCTGTCATCATAACAACGACGCCCGCGTCCTCGCCAATTCTCAAGGCTGACTGGCTCAGACCCGGGCAACACGTGACGGCCATGGGATCGGATCAGAACCATAAGGGCGAATTGGAGCCAGCCTGTTTGAAACGCGCAGATCTCTATGTACCGGATCGTCTGAGCCAAACGCGAAATCTCGGCGAATTGCGTAACGCAATCGCGGCCGGGCTGATATCTCCGGACGCGTCGTTTGCAGAGCTTGGAGAGATCATTTGCGGCACCGCTGCCGGACGCATATCCGCGGAGCAGATCACAATCGCTGATTTAACCGGCACAGGCGTGCAGGACACTGCAATTGCAACTCTTGCTCGGAACCGAGCCGGAAAAGCTGAACTTGGCACAAATTTTGAAAGTTGAATGATCATGGCTACAATCGACACATTTCGTTTCTCAGACGCCGAATACGAAACGCGTATAGCCAAGGTCCGAAAGGCAATGGAGCTTGCCGAGATCGATACGTTGATAACGTCAGACCCATCTAACATGGCGTGGCTTACCGGATATGACGGTTGGTCCTTTTATGTGCATCAAGCTACGATCATTGGCCCAACTGGTGAGCCGGTTTGGTTTGGGCGCGAACAGGATGCTCAGGGGGCACTTCGTACAGTCTATATGGGAGAGCCTGACATCATAGGCTACCCAGATTTCTTTGTGCAGTCGACCGAACGCCATCCGTTGGAATATTTGGCTGCAAAGCTAACAGAACGCGGCTGGCACACCGGGCGGATTGGTGTGGAGATGGATAATTACTGGTTCTCAGCAAAGGGATTTCAGGCGCTTTCAGCCGGACTTCCATCCCTGCCTGTCGATGCGACAGGCCTTGTGAACTGGCAGCGTGGGGTGAAGTCGACTGCTGAGCTTGACAGGATGCGCAAGGCCGCTCGGATCGTTGAGCGGATGCATGCACGTATTGTTGAGGTGGTCGAGCCCGGGATTCGCAAATGCGATCTGGTGGCCGAGATCTATGACGCCAGTCTGCGCTATGATGAGGCGCTTGGATTTGGGGGCGACTATCCCGCAATCGTGCCGCTTTTGCCCTCGGGAACAGATGCGGCTGCGCCGCACCTGACATGGGATGACAAGCAAATGAAGTTGGGTGAAGGAACCTTTTTCGAAATTGCCGGCTGTTTTCGCAGGTATCATTGCCCGCTGAGCCGTACGATCTTTTTAGGCAAGCCAACGCAGCAGTTCCTCGATGCGGAAAAGGCAGTGCTTGAAGGAATGGATGCGGGTTTGGAAGCTGCACGGGCAGGCAATACCTGCGAGGATATCGCGATCGCATTCTTTGGCATTTTGCAAAAATACGGCATCGTCAAAGACAATCGTGCAGGATACCCGATCGGGTTGTCCTATCCGCCGGACTGGGGTGAAAGGACTTGCTCGCTGCGGCCTGGGGATCTCACGGAACTGAAAACAGGTATGACCTTTCATTTCATGACCGGCCTTTGGATGGAGAATATGGGGTTCGAGATCACTGAAAGTATCGTGATCGGTGAGACCGGACCCGAATGCCTCGCTAATGTGCCTCGCAAACTGATTGTGAAAAACTGATGTCCCTTACTGATCTGCCTGCAAATCCAATCACCTCAACTGTGCTCTTCGATACTGATGGAAAGCACCATGGTTTCCTGCGTCTGCCTTTCAGCCGCGATACATCGGCCTGGGGATCGATCATGATCCCGATCACGGTCATTAAAAACGGGACTGGGCCGACTGCTCTGCTAACTGGAGCAAATCACGGCGATGAATATGAGGGACCGATCGCCCTTCAGGGGCTGGCCTTGGATCTCGACCTTTCAGACATTACCGGACGTGTAATTATTGTGCCGTTTATGAACACTCCCGCCTTTCATGCAGCGCGCCGCACCTCGCCCTTGGATGGAATGAACCTGAATCGCAGTTTTCCTGGAGCGCCCGATGGGTCGCCGACCCAAAAAATTGCTAACTATTTTGAGGAAACACTTCTGCCGCTGGCCGATATAGTTTTGGATTTCCACTCAGGTGGTAAGACCTTGGACTTTATTCCTTTCGCAGCCGCGCATGTCCTTGAAGACATGGACCAGCAAGCTGCCTGTATCGCCGCAATGCAATCCTTCAACGCACCCTATTCAATGATCTTGCATGAGATCGATGCTGTGGGGATGTACGACACAGCCGCTGAAACGGCAGGAAAGGTTTTTGTATCGACCGAATTGGGCGGAGGCGGATCGGCAACGGCGCGCTCCGCACAGATCGCTCGGCAAGGCGCTGAGAATGTCCTAAAACATGCGGGTATTCTGTCCGGGATGCCTTCGCAGGCTCCTAGTCTGGCGATAGACACAACTGGCCCCGGCTGTTTCCACCTCTCTGAGGCCGCAGGTCTGCTCGAACCCATTATTGATCTTGGCCAGAATGTCAGCGAGGGAGATATTTTGGCACGAATTTGGCCAATCGACCGCACCGGTGTCCCGCCCGTTACTGTTGTGTCGCGCGCCTCCGGCATACTTGCCGCACGTCACTTCCCGGGTCTCATTGCTGTCGGAGACTGCCTCGCTGTCGTTGCGACCCTAGAGTAGGCACTGTCAGAAAAAACCGTCTTGAGCCAGGCAGGACGACGGCCGAGCTTCGCGGAAGGCCTTGCCAGAGGAAATCGGCGTGAGAGGGGTGTGGGACGTCCTTGATCTCCCGGCGATCGAAACGTGCGACAGACGGGTTGCCCTTGGTAACGGTATGGAATGGTTCGGAACCTATCCCGCAAGTATACGGCGGCTGGCTATGAAGGAATTGCCCGGAGCTGGGACGTGGCAGCCATCCTGGGGGAACCAACGACGACTCCGTCTGCACGGCCTCGGGGCTGCGTGGGAACCATATTGACCTAAGGCTGACCGAGATCAGGCATTGCTCTAGGTAAAAGGGTGATCCCCAACTCTTTTTTGAAAGAGAGTCTGCTACGTGCAAATTCCCGTGCATCATCAGCAACCGATCAAAGATGAGTCTCTGACAATGGCGCCTCTTTGTCCTGAAACGCCGCGCCGTTGATATCGCCCGTCAGTTTTGTGCGGCCGTGACGATAAATTCGACCAGGTAATCCGGTGTGGCCAGCTTTGCCTCGCCGCAGGCACGTGCGGGTGTATGGCCTTCCGGCACCCATGCATCCCACACCGCATTCATCGCGGCGAAGTCGGACATGTCCGCCATCCAGATGATCGCTTGTAAGATGCGGGTCTTGTCAGATCCGGCTTCAGCCAGCAGGGCGTCGATTTGCTCGAGACAGGTTGTCGTCTGCTGGGTCACGTCGTCTTTTGCATGTCCGACCTGACCTGCCAGATAGACTGTGCTGTTGTGGGTGACGATCTGGCTCATTCGGGGGCCGCCATGCATGCGTGTAATCGTGCTCATTGGTGTATTTCCTTTATGTTGTCCGGAAACGGTCCGGGGAGAGTGCGTCGAGTATGTTTTGGGCCACCGGCAACTGGCTGCCTAGACAAAGCGCGGCGCAAATAGCTGCAAGCGCGGGCGCCGTTTGCACGCCGTATCCGCCCTGACCGGCCAGCCAGAAAAAGCCTGTCGTTGACGGATCAAAGCCTACAGCGGGCGTCCGGTCGGCCATGAAACTGCGCAAGCCTGCCCAGCTATGAGTGGGACGCGTGATGGGAATGGACACGGCCTGACCGAACCGGTCCAGCCCTTCAGCAAGGACCATGTCATCGGGCCAGGCATCATGTGGCTCTACCGGGTCTTCGTCAGCAGGCGACACCAACAGGCGCCCGGCGTCTGGTTTGGCATACCAACTCTCCGACGCGGACCCGAATAGCGGCCAGTCCTCAATTTGGTAACCGTCCGGGGCATTCAGCAACACTGCAGACCGGCGCATCGGTGTCAGACCGATCGATGCCAGCCCGGCCATGCGTGCCAAAGTATCGGCCCATGCACCTGCCGCGTTTACGACGATGGGTGCAGACCATTTGCCCGTTGCTGTTGAGACATGCCAACAGTTGTCCGCGCGGGTCATGCCGGTTACCGCGGCACCTGTCACGGTTTGGCCGCCCCTGTCGCGGAGCAAGCGGGCGTAGCCCTGGAGCATGCGGTCAACGTCAATATCCTGCGCGTCCCACTCGACAATAGCAGCCGCGATCCGCGCTTGCCGCAAAATCGGAACGAGGGCGGTGGCCTCCGTCGCAGTTAGGGTCTCGATGCCTATCGCACCCTTGGCATAATCTTCCAGCGCGTCCGTCTCGTTTTCAGAAGCGATCAGCAGTTGGCCGCGAGGCGATAACAAGGAGCGATCCGAAATCCCATCCGGCGCCAGCAGTACAGGGGCAGAGGCTGCATTCAAGGCACGCAAGACAGTATTTCCGTAATTGCGGATAAAGATTGCCGCTGACCGGCCGGTGGAATGATAGCCAAGCTGTTGCTCGGCCTCGATCAAAACGACGCGCGCTCCGCTGGCAAGCATTGCGGCAGCGCTGGTTCCCGCTATTCCGCCACCGATGACAATGATGTCGGGCTGGGTCATACGCTCTGAAATCCGTTGAACACACTTGTCAGGTTATCGCCCAGTTCGTCACACAAGTAACCGCCTTCCTGCACAAACAACGTCGGCACATTCAGGCCTGCAAGGGCAGCACCGATACGCGCAAACCCGGGCGTCGTTATGGCTAGCCCTTTGAAGGGGTCGCCTATGTAAGCGTCCAGTCCGAGAGCGATAACGACGGCATCTGCTCCGAAGGCGGCCATACGGCTCAGCGCGGTTTCAAGCGTTGTCAGAAAATCGTCGTCATTGGTGCCGCGCGCAAGCGGCAGGTTGAGGTTGTAGCCCAATCCCGCCCCGGACCCGCGTTCATGGGCGTGGCCCCAGAAGAATGGATAGAAACGCGCAGGGTCGGCGTGCACAGATACGGTCAGAACATCATTGCGGTCATAGAAAATGCCCTGCGTTCCATTGCCGTGGTGCACATCGATATCAAGAATTGCCGGTCGCAGGCCGTTGGCGCGCAGGCGTTCTGCCGCGATGGCAGA
>CAJQNG010000091.1 GCA_905479635.1 uncultured Boseongicola sp.
ATGCCTTCACAAAACGAGATTTCATGCATGGTCCACCTGACGCCGGATTGAGAGGCGTGATCCGAGCCTACACGCAGATGCCGACGGAAAGCCACGGGTTTTCGCCTCGCTTGTTTTGGCGGCTACCCGCCGCGGATCGTACCGGCCGCAGCTATCACTGCCTGACCAAGCGCCAGACCGCCGTCATTCGCGGGTATCCGCGTGTGAATAAGAACTGGAATATCCCGAAGGTACCGCAGGACCATATCCAACAGCGTCGCGTTCTGAAAACAGCCGCCCGACAACGCCACTGCCTTGGCGCGCCCGGCCTCAACCTCGGTTCGTGCAGCGCCTGCAAACGCCTGGGCAAGACCAGCGTGAAACCGCGCTGCGCCGACCTCGGCGGGCACACCGTTTGAATGGTCATAGGCCCAGCTTTGAAACATCGGAATTGGGTCAAGCACGCCTTCGCGATACGCAAAAGGATAGGGGGTGCCAAAGGCGTCGGGCGCGCGCTGCGCCAATGCCTGCAACCGCATCGCAGCCTCGCCTTCGTAGCTTTGGCGATCTGTGGCAAGGCCCAGGCAGGCGGCCATCGCGTCAAAAAGACGCCCCGCTGATGACGACAACGGCGCGTTGATCCCTGACGTGGCCACCTGACGCAGAAGATCGCGAGGCCAATCCGAAAACAAAGTGTCGGCAAGATCTGCCAACCCCGCTTGATCCAGCCGCATCACCGCATTGCGCCAAGGCTCGCGCTGGGCGGCGTCGCCACCTGCCAATGGCGCTGCGGCCAGCGCTGCGGCGCGCCGAAAGCCGAGGTAGTCACCGACCAGCACTTCGCCGCCCCAGATGGTGCCGTCCGCGCCCAACCCCAGCCCGTCCAGAATGATCCCGGCAACGGGTCCAGCGTCCAGCGGCCAACGGTTTTCGGCGAGGCAGGCTGCGAGATGGGCGTGGTGGTGCTGCACCTCGACAAGCGGCATGTCACCGGCCTGGGCTGCAGCAAGCTGTGAGGTGCGCAGGTCCGGATGCAGGTCGCAGGCCACCACGGACGGGTGATGGTCGAAAAGGCGCGAATAACTGGTGACATCCTTTTGGAACCTGTCCCACGCCTGCGGGTCGTCAAGATCACCCAAATGATGCGACAGCAGCGCTTTGCCCGACTTGAGCAAGCAGAACGCCGACTTGATCTGCCCGCCATAGGCGACAACCTGTGGCGCATCCTCGAATCCCGGCGGCAAAGGCAAAGTGGCCGGCACCCTGCCACGCCCCCGGCGCAGAACCATGCGGCCATGTTGCGTGAGGCCTTCAACGCTGTCATCGAGGCGTTGGACGATGTCCCTGTCATGCATCAGATAGGCATCGGCAATGTCGCGCAGTTTCTCGCGCGCCTCGGGATTGCCTATGGCCTGTGGCTCACCTGAACTGTTGCCAGAGGTCATCACCAGCGGACATTCCACCGCATCAAGCAAAAGGTGATGTAGCGGTGTATAGGGCAGAATCCATCCGAGCGTGGCCAACCCCGGGGCAAGATTTTCAGGCAGTGGCTCTCTGGATTTGTCCAGCAGGACAATGACCGCGCCCGGGTCTGTCAGAAGCGTTTCCTCCTTCGGGCTGATGTCTGTATGACGCCGGATCACTGGCAGCGTCCCCATCAGCGCAAACGCCTTTGTGAGACGGCGTTTGCGTAGACGCAGTGTAGCGATGGCGGCGGCGTTGCGCGCGTCGCAGGCCAGATGAAACCCGCCGAGTCCCTTGATGGCTAGAATCGCTCCCTCTTTCAGCCGCTGCGCAGAGAGTTGGATGGCGTCGCCAGAAATCTCGGTGCCATCCACCTCGAACCAAAGCCGGGGACCACAGTCAGGGCAGGCGATGGGTTGGGCATGGAACCTTCGGTCCTGGGGGGCTTCGTACTCCGACCGGCAAGCGGCGCACATCGCAAACCGCGCCATCGAGGTCATCTCTCGGTCAAAGGGCATGCCCTGCAGAATCGAGAAACGCGGGCCGCATTGTGTGCAGCTCGCGAAGGCATAGCCGTATCGCCGCTGAGCCGGGTCGCGGACTTCGGCAAGACAGGCATCGCAGGTTGCGGCATCGGGTGTGACGCCTGTTTGGTTGCCCTTGCCTTGCGAACTAGTGATCACGAAATCAAAGGGGAGTTTCCCCAGCTTCTCCACCGTGGTTTCAACGGCGTCGATCCGTGCCAATGAGGGTGCCTGCGACTGCAATGCCGTTTCAAACGCATCAAGTTGAACGCCCACCGCGAAGATTTGAACGCCTTCCGCGTCGTTCCAGACGGCACCTTTCACACCCATCCGCTGTGCCAGCTGCCAGACAAACGGGCGAAAGCCGACACCTTGCACCTGACCTCGAACCCGAATGCGTCGTGCCGTCGTCCGGTTTATCCGACTATCGTCCATCATGGCCTGTAAACTAGCGGTGTGCAGAAGGTTTAAGCAATGATGCGGCGCAAACAGCGCCAAAGGAACCCGGCCCGTTTAACATCTCAGGCTTTTCTTGCCTGAAAGCAATCAGAGATGCATAAAGATTGAATGGTTGAAGCACATTCCACCGGTAACGGCGTTGCGGCGCCAAAGGATGCCCGCAATAGCAGGGCGATCACTGGAATCTGCGACCGTTTTGGCAATGACCCACACCGGATGCTGGATATCCTGCGTGCAGTACAGGACAGGTTTCGCTGGATTTCGCCCACTGCGATGGAGACGATCGCAGAGGCAACAGGGCTGACCCGGATCGCGGTCGAAGGTGTCGCCAGCTTCTATTCGTTTCTGTCGCTAGAGCCGAAAGGTGCGATTACGATTCGCCTATGTGACGACATTGTCGATCGCTTTGCCGGGTTGGACGATGTGGTGAAAAGCTTTGAAGACGAGCTGGGTATCAAGCTGGGCACGACCTCGGTCGACGGGAGGTTTTCGCTGGAATATACGCCGTGTATCGGCATGTGCGATCAGGCCCCTGCGGCGATGATCAACGATATCGTCGTGACCCGTCTGACAAAAGAGAAAGCGCGCAGCATCGCTAGAGCCTTGCAGTCGGAGGCGCGACCGCAGGACCTGATCAGCCCGCAATTCGATGCGCTGTCCCCTTACGAGCGCGTGACGATGGCGGTGGACAGCAATATCAAGCACGCAGGAGAGGTGCTGTTGGGGCCTGTGCCACGGGATGCGGGTCTGGAAAAGGCCTCCGTCTTGCAACCAGAACAGATCGTCGCCGAAGTTGAGGCGAGTGGCTTGCGTGGCTGTGGTGGCGCGGGATTCACAACTGGCGCCAAGTGGCGCTTGGCGGCGGCCGAGGCAGATACAGACCGCTTTGTCTTTTGCAATGCAGACGAGGGCGAACCCGGGACGTTCAAGGACCGTGTCCTGTTGACCGAACGGGCTGATTTGCTGATTGAAGGCATGACGATCGCCGCCCGCGCGGTGGGGGCCAGTGAAGGTCTGATCTATCTGCGCGGCGAATACGTCTATTTGCAAGAGCACCTGGAAAGCGTGCTGACCGAACGGCGCACACGGGGGGTGCTGGGCACCGACATCATGGGTAAGGCGGGCTTTGATTTCGACATCCGCGTGCAGATGGGTGCTGGGGCTTACATCTGCGGCGAGGAAGGCGCGTTAATCAGTTCCTGTGAGGGCCTGCCCGGAGAGCCAAAGACCCGCCCGCCCTATCCGGTCAACCGCGGTTATCTTGGTCATCCAACCGTCGTGAACAACGTCGAGACCTTCTGCCATGCCGCACGCATTCTGGATCGTGGCGACGAATGGTTTCATGCCATCGGCACGAAAGGTAGCCATGGCACCAAGCTGTTTTCCGTGTCGGGCGATTGTCTGAACCCCGGGGTTTACGAGTTGCCCTATGGGCTAAGCGTGGCCGAATTGTTGCGGATGGTCAGCGGCGAAGACGCTGCTGCCGTGCTTGTCGGGGGCCCAAGCGGTACGATGATCAGTCGCGACAGTTTTCAGCGTAAACTGACTTTTGACGATCTGGCCACTGGCGGAGCCATCATCGTCTTTTCCGGCAAGCGCAACATTCTGGAAATTGTCGAATACTATATGTCGTTCTTCGTCCACGAAAGCTGCGGGTATTGCACGCCCTGCCGCGTGGGCAACGTATTCTTGCAAAAGGCGATCCAGAAATTCCGCAAAGGCAATGCCGACAGCTCTGACATCGACTATTTGCGCGACCTATCTGCGACGATCATCGAGACCAGCCGCTGCGGGCTAGGCGTGACTTCGCCCAACCCGATACTTTCCACATTAGAGAACTTCCCACTGGTTTATTCGGCCGTAAGCAAGAAAAGTGAGGACGGGATGAAAGCGACCTTCGACATCCAGTCCGCTATCGAAGAAGCACGCGGGATCGCCAAACGGAGATCGTATATTTTCGATAGGGATTACGGCAAATGAGCGACACTGGGTTTACCTTCACCATCGACGGATTGCCTGTCCAGGCAAAGCCGGGCCAGACGATCATGGAGGCCGCCGACGATGCTGGCGTCTATATTCCGAGGCTTTGCGACCACGAGGGCCTACGCCATCAGGGGGGCTGCCGGGTTTGCACGGTCAAGGCTTCGGGGCGCAGCGTTGCCGCCTGTACCCAGCCCGCCACTCCAGACCTCGTAGTCGAAAACGAAAGCGAGCACATCAATTCCATGCGCCGCGATCTGGTCGAAATGCTGTTTCACGAAGGCAACCACCTGTGCCCGATCTGCGAAGCCAGCGGCAATTGCGAATTGCAGGCCATGGCCTATCGGCTGGATATGACCCAGCCGACGAAATTCCCCTATCTCGAACCGTGCCGCGCGCTTGATGCCTCACACCCAGACATCGCTTTGGACACGAACCGATGCATCAGTTGCGGGCGGTGTATCCGCGCGTCACAGGACGTCGATGGCAAGGGTATCTTTGGGTATGTCGGGCGCGGCATCCACCGCCGCGTCGCCGTCAACGGAGTGGATCTGGCCCATACGGATGCCGCCGTAACTGACGACGCAATATCGGCCGACGTGTGTCCGGTGGGCTGCATCATCCGTAAGCGTGTAGGTTTCTCCAAACCCATCGGGAGCCGCGAATTCGATGACGGCCTGATCGGGCAAAAGATTGAAAGCAAGCGCAAATGAGTGAGCCAAGGAAGGCCCGCATCGCCACCACCTCGCTGGCCGGGTGCTTTGGATGCCACATGGCGATCCTTGATATCGATGAGCGCCTGATCGAACTTTTGAAGCTGGTCGACATTGACCGTTCTCCCCTGACTGATATCAAGCGGTTCACCCAACGCTGCGATATCGGCATTATCGAGGGCGGCTGCTGCAATGAGGAAAACGTGCATGTCTTGCGGGATTTTCGGCGCAATTGCGATGTGCTGATCGCGTTGGGGCAATGTGCGATCATGGGCGGGTTGCCTGCCATGCGAAATGCTATCATGCATTCCGACGACCCCCTGCGCGAATGTCTGGAAGAGGCATATATTTCCGGGCCTTACCTGCGTAACACAACACATAATATTCCCAACGATCCGGCGCTGCCCCTTATGCTGGACAAGGTCTATAGCTGCGCTGATGTGGTCGAAATCGACTACCAAATCCCTGGCTGTGCACCGAGCGGCGACGTGATCTACTCTGCGCTCAGCAGACTTCTGGCGGGCAAATTCCACGGGTTTGACCGTGAAACCATTCGTTTCGATTGACGATAAAAAAGGCCGCACAATGACAGAGCCACGCTTGATCGAGATCTCTCCTGTGACCCGTGTCGAGGGCCACGGCAAGGTCACCATTCACCTTGACCGCGATAACAACGTTGAAGAGGCGCGCTTGCATATCGTTGAGTTCCGCGGGTTCGAACGGTTCATTCGTGGCCGCCTGCTATGGGAGGTGCCGGTCATCGTTCAGCGGCTTTGCGGCATCTGCCCCGTCAGCCACCACCTGGCCGCCGCCAAGGCGATGGATCAGATTGTCGGGGTCGATGTGCTGCCGCCGACGGCGGAAAAGATGCGACGGCTGATGCATTACGGTCAAGTCATGCAAAGCCATGTGCTGCATTTCTTTCACCTGTCTGCACCTGATCTGCTGTTTGGCTTCGACGCCCCAGCCGCCAGGCGCAACATCTTCGAGGTGCTCAAGGAAAACCCGGAACTGGGCCGCCGCGCCGTGATGATGCGCAAGTTCGGGCAGGACGTCATCGAGGCAACAGCAGGCAAAAAAATACACGGCACCGGCGCCATTCCCGGTGGCATCAACCGTAACCTGCCGATTGCGATGCGCGACCGTTTTCTGACGCAAATCGACGAGATGCAGGATTGGGCGCAAGATGCGTTGAAACTTGCGCGCGACTATACGCTCGATCACGCAGACCTTGTGAAATCCTTTGGTGCCTTTCCATCCAGCCACATGTCGCTGGTCCGGGAAAAGGACGGCGCGCTGGACCTGTATCACGGGGTTATGCGGGCGATTGATGCACAGGGTGAACCAATCATTAGTGGCCTGAACTACAATGATTACCACACGGTCCTGACCGAGGATGTGCGCAGCTGGTCCTATATGAAGTTCCCGTTCATTCAGGCCCTCGGACCCGTGGACGGCTGGTATAGGGTCGGCCCGCTGTCGCGGATGAACACCGCCGCTTTCATTGACACCCCGCTGGCTAATCTGGCGCACAAGGAGTTGCGCAATGCCACCGGCGGCCTGCCGAACCACACCACGCTGACGACCCATTGGGCACGCATGATCGAGGTTCTGCACTGTGTCGAGAAAATCCGCGAACTATTGAACGACGACGATCTGCAAGGTAGTGATCTTGTTGCCAAGGGCGACCGGCGTCACGAGGGCGTTGGTGTCATCGAGGCACCACGCGGCAACTTGATCCATCACTACAAAGTCGATGAAAATGATCAGGTCACCTTTTGCAACCTGATCGTGTCAACCACGCATAACAACGAAGGCATGAACCGCGCCGTCAAGGATGTAGCGGTCAAGCATCTGTCCGGACAGGAAAAAATAACAGAAGGCATGCTGAACCATATCGAGGTAGCAATCCGCGCCTACGACCCCTGTCTGTCTTGCGCCACGCACGCACTGGGCCAGATGCCGCTTCAGGTCGAGCTATTCGATGCAAATGGCGGGCTGCTCGATACTGCTGCGCAATCTGCATGAGTCTACCTCGGGCGCTGCTGATCGGTTATGGCAATCCGGGACGCGGCGACGATGGTCTTGGCCCGGCATTCGCCCAGAGAATTGCGGATAAAAAGCTGCCGGGATTGTCGGTAGAAATTGATTTCCAGCTCATGGCAGATCACTCCCTGACAATATCCCAGCACGACCTCGTAATCTTTGTCGATGCCACTGTTGCATGCGATGATCCATTCATTTTCACCGAATTGACTGACGTCACCCCCCAGAACCTGGGCAGCCACAGCGTGACACCCGAGGCTGCTATGGCACTGTCGAGGCTCCTGTTTCAAACCACACCCCGCGCTTTCGTCCTTGGGATCGCCGGCGACCATGTTGGCGAAATCGAAGAAGGATTAAGCGCCA
>CAJQNG010000092.1 GCA_905479635.1 uncultured Boseongicola sp.
AGCACGCGATCGCCTTCTGACATCACGCCTTCGATGCGTGCATTGCGCCCGTAACCCTTTGGCTTCTTGCGCACATACGTCATTGGCAATGCCATGCGTTCGGCCACCAAAGCCGCAAATGGAATGCCCGCAGTCTCGCCGCCCGCGATATTGTTAAACGCCTCATATCCGGCGTCGCGCATCACTGTAATGGTCATAAAATCCATCAAAGTTGAACGAATGCGCGGGTAGGAAATCAGCTTCCGGCAGTCAATATACGTCGGCGACGGCAGTCCCGAGGCAAGCGTGAACGGTTCGCGCGCATTGAAATGCACTGCGCCAATTTCCAACAACATGCGCGCTGAAAGCCGCGCAATCTCGTCTCTGTCCGGATATCCCGAAGGAATCATTTGGCAGCTCCGTCTTTTGGGGCGCGCATGGCGCCCGGTTCGTCAATACTATGCCGTGACCCGCCAATAAAGCGGTCGTCCCGGATCGAAAACCGTCACTGGCCCAGCGCCCGTCTCAATTTCGGCCGGCCGGCTAATCGCCGCGCCCTTTTCAAGCGTGATGGTGTCTTGGTTCACCGGCAGGCCATAGAATTTCGGCCCGTTAACCGAGGTAAACGCCGCCAGCCGGTCCAGGGCATCCGCGCCTTCAAAGACCTCAGCAAGACACGACAGCGCAACAGGGGCTGTGAAGCATCCCGCACATCCGCAGGCGTTTTCCTTGGTATCTGTCGCGTGCGGCGCAGAATCCGTTCCCAGAAAAAACCTTTGGTCCCCGCTGGTTGCGGCCCGCACCAAAGCCTCGCGATGACTTTTGCGTTTCAGGATCGGAAGGCAGTAATAATGGGGTCGGATACCGCCCACAAGCATATCGTTCCGGTCCAACATCAAATGCTGCACCGTTATTGTCGCGCCCAGATCGTCTCCACCGTTGCTGGCGTAGGCGGCAGCTTCCGCAGTCGTGATATGCTCCATCACGACGCGCAGACCGGGCGTCGCGCGCCGGATCGGGTCAAGCACTTCGTCGATGAACACCGCCTCGCGGTCGAAGATGTCGATCTCCGTGCGCGTCACTTCTCCGTGGACACAAAGCGGCAGACCGATCTCAGCCATCCGTTCCAAAATCGGGCGCACAGTGTCGAAATTCGCAACCCCGCTTGCAGAATTGGTCGTCGCACCCGCTGGATAAAGCTTCACCGACTTGACCAGACCGCTGGTATGCGCGGCTGACACATCCTCAGGGTCGGTCGTCTCGGTTAGGTAGAGGGTCATTAACGGTTCAAACACGACCCCCTCGGGCAACGCGGCCAATATCCGGTCCCGGTACGCCGCCGCCTGATCAGCTGTCACCACCGGTGGCACAAGATTGGGCATGACAATCGCACGGGCAAAATGACGCGCGGACCAGGGCAAAACCCCCTCCATCATTGCCCCGTCGCGCAGGTGCAGGTGCCAATCATCGGGGCGGGGGATCGTGAGGCGTTTGGTCATGGCCATGATTTAGCCCAAGCCGTTTCCAAGCACCAGTGTCGAGACGTTCGCCTAATTAATAAGCAGCTCGCCAGAATTTTGCGCCCGGTCAACGAAGATTTGACCCGATTGATTGCGACCGCTGGTCGGGCCGTTAGAGTTCATGAAGAAACAGGCAAAAATTACCATGCTCGATACGTACATCCCCATTCATCAGCGCAGCAAAGGCACCGCTCGGGTCGTGCTTGGGCACGATGGGGCTGTGGTCGATTTGTTCCAACAAGGTTCTGCAAAAGCCATTCTGCCGCGCGTCCACACAGACGTGCCCGAGGTTGTTTTTCTGAATACATCTGGCGGCCTTACAGGTGGGGATCGCCTATCTTTCTTCCTAGATATCGCTGACGAAACAACTGTTATGGCGGCCACGCAAACAGCTGAACGTGCCTACGCAAGCAGTGGTGGATCAGCCGAAGTTGACGTTGATATCCGCGTTGGGTCAGGCGCGTTCTGTCTTTGGATGCCACAAGAGACGATCCTATTTGAGAGCGCGTCTATGCAGCGGAAAACTCGCGTCACGTTGGCCGAAGGCGCGCGATATCTAGGCGTAGAAACGCTTGTTCTTGGCCGCGCGGCGATGGGTGAGGTGCCGCGAAACCTCGACTTCAGCGACCTACGGCAGGTCTTTTTGGCCGACGGCGTGCCGCTTCATGCTGAACAGATCGCGCTGACGTCCAACACTCTTTTAAGCCGTGAGAATCGAGCAGGGCTCGCTGGCAACACGGTGTTCGCCAGCTTGGTTTATGTCGCTTCGGACGCACAAGACCACCTCGAACACGTTCGTCGAATTGCCAATGCAACCGCTGTAGTCAGCGCCTGGGGAAACCGGCTTTTGGTGCGTGTCGAGGGGGGTGATAGTTGGGATGTTCGACTTACTTTAGTACCTATTATCAAAGCGTTGGGCATCAATCACGTGCCGCGCGTCTGGCAAATCTGAACGGAATAATGACATGAACCTGACGCCTCGGGAAAAGGATAAATTGTTGATCTCATTGGCGGCTATTGTGGCGCGCGCACGCCTGGCGCGCGGTGTGAAGCTGAACCACCCTGAAGCGATTGCCTTGATCACCGACTATGTCGTCGAAGGCGCGCGCGACGGTCGGTCCGTGGCCGATCTGATGCAGGCAGGCGCCCATGTAATCACCAAAGATCAGTGCATGGATGGCATCCCCGAGATGATCCACGACGTCCA
>CAJQNG010000093.1 GCA_905479635.1 uncultured Boseongicola sp.
CGCCCGCGCCATCACCGGGTCCATGCGCGTATCAGCGACAGCTGCGCGAAAGCTGTCCTCTGTCCAGCCATCAAACGCCACATGCGCCAAAGCTGCGTCTAAAATCTGGTTCTGCGGCGTGTTTTCGCGGTCAGTCATGGAGGCCCTCCGTTCAGCTATGTGCAGTGTAGACAAGCTAGGGCGGCTTTGCTATATGGCCACTTCCTGCAAATCCATGCAACTCGAACTTAGAAAGGTGGTGAAAACCACATGCAGGTTAGTGTTCGTGACAACAACGTCGATCAGGCGCTTCGTGCCCTGAAGAAAAAGCTGCAGCGTGAGGGCGTTTTCCGTGAAATGAAGCTTCGGCAACATTTCGAGAAACCGTCTGAAAAGCGCGTGCGCCAGAAGGCCGAGGCCATCCGGCGTGCCCGCAAGCTAGCCCGTAAAGCGGCACAGCGCGAGGGAATAGTCTGAGCGTTTCAGTTTAGCACTGGGCGGTTCTTCGGAACGGCCAATGACGACCCCCGCAGCTTTGCTTCGGGGGTTTGTTGTTTTTAGGGGGTGAGATTGGAAATCCAGTTCCCGCTTTCTGGACAGGGTCACTCGGATATTTTAGAGAATTGAAGACGGGGTCGACGCGCTTTCGGCCAGGGCCGAGTGCCTGGTCACCACATGAAGACAAACAGTGTTGCCCAAGCTGGCAGCACATCGGAGAACAGCGCCGTGGCGAGCAGAAATGATGATAACGCCGTAATCCAGAAACGGATGGGACGGTTTGCCAACAGAGAAGGCATGCCCGACGGCGCAGGCGACCGGCCGGCATTGAGGGATTATTCTGGTCGCATGAGGGGCCGGTCATCCACAAATGGCATCACTATCTACCGATCTACCTACCTATCTACGAGAGGTATGTTGCGCCGCTTCGGTGCGGGCTGGTCAGGCTTCTTGAAATTGACGTCTCTGCGGGAGGCCCGATGTCGCTGTGGGGGCACTATTTTGGCTCGGAGGCTGTGATCTTTGGGGGCGATATTGATCCCAATTGTGCCGCAATGAACGGGTTAGACGGGCGGGTCCGGATCGGGTCGCGGGATGATCCCAAATTTCTCGAAGATGTGGTCGGGGAAATGGGTGGTATCGACATTGTGCTTGACGATGGAAGCCTCGTTTCGAAAAATATTCGGGCGTCCCTGAACGTCCTTTTCCCGCTGCTGAAAGACGGCGGCATCTATGCAATTGACGACCTTCACGCAACTTGCTGGTCCACGCATGAAGGCGGGTATCAAAAGCCGGACTCGTTCATCGGCGATATCCGACAGATGTATGATGACATGCACCATTGGTATCACACCAAAGGCCAAAAAATTGAGGCGACTTCGGGCAGTCTTGCAACGCTTCATTTGTACAAATCCGGCGCTGTTCTTGAAAAGCGACGTGGCCCACCGCCACGGCACCTCAAATTCGAAGCGCGGCATAAGGTCGGAGATCCCTCCGGCGATCCCCTATTTCTTGGTTTGCCCCGAACACCGTCGCAACGTAAATACCTCTCGAAAAGCTCACCGAGGCCAATCCTATGAAATCCACTATCACCTGGACAGATAATCGCACCTTTGAAGGCAAAACCGAGGACGGGTTTCGCGTGACCTTTGGGCAGGGTGCCGGCGACGGGCCAAAACCGGGGCCAAGTGCTATGGAGCTTTTGCTGATCGGCGCCGGGGGCTGTTCGGCATTTGATGTGGTGTCAGTCCTTGAGAAAGGGCGGCAGGACATTGACGATGTGATTGTGGAACTGGACGCGGATCGCGCCGGTGAGGTGCCGAGGGTGTTCACCCGCATTCACATGCATTTCGTCGTGAAGGGGCGGAATGTGTCGGAAGCGAAGGTCGCGCGGGCAATTGATCTGTCGGTCGACAAGTATTGCTCGGCCACGCGTATGCTTGAGAAGACAGCCACGGTGACCCACGATTTCGAGATCATCGAGGTTTGAGGCCTAGACCGGAAGCGCGGTTGTCTGGCGCACAGTTCTAAGCGCGAAAGACGAGTGCATCTGAGCGACTCCCGGAAGGCGGGCAAGGTAACGGCGGTGGATGCGGGCGAAATCTTCAGTGTCTTGCGCCACGACTTTTAACAGGTAATCGGCGCTGCCGGCCATCAAGTGGCACTCAAGTACATCCGGAACCAGGCGTACCTCGCGCTCAAACGCGTCGAGGACTTCGTCGGCCTGCCCCGAAAGCGTGATTTCAACGAACACCACCGTGGGACGGCCAAGTTTGCGTGGATCAAGGAGGGCGACGTAGTCCCGGATAATCCCGGCCTCTTCCAGCCGTTGCACCCGGCGGTGACAAGCCGAGGCGGACAGATGGACCTCGTCGGAGAGGTCGGCGTTAGAAATGCGGCCCTTCCTTTGCAGGACCGTTAAGATACGGGCATCTGTCGCGTCTACTTCCATCATGGCGCATGATTCCATCGTGATTTGCTATATACATCGAAGACTCTGCCGATTTTACCGCAAACAGCCAGAGAAATCGGCGCGTTCTCTCCAGTGAATATGCGTCATATGAGGGGTGAGTGGAGAAGGACACACATCATGAAAATCGGTTGCCCAAAAGAGATCAAACCACAGGAATTTCGCGTTGGCATGACGCCGTCGACTGCTGGCGAGGTCGTGGCACATGGCCATGAAGTGGTCGTGCAGGCTGGTGGCGGCGGCGGTGCCGGATTTACCGACGACGATTACCGCGCCGCTGGCGCCGAGATCGCGGACACAGCAGAGCAAATTTTTGCCACCGCCGATATGATCGTGAAGGTCAAGGAACCACAGCCCGGCGAGCGCGCGATGCTGCGCGAGGGTCAGGTTTTGTTCACCTATCTGCACCTTGCGCCTGATCCGGCCCAGACCCGCGACCTGATTGCCAGTGGCGCGACCTGCATTGCCTACGAGACGGTGACCGACGCGCGTGGCGGATTGCCGTTGCTGGCACCCATGTCAGAAGTTGCCGGACGGCTTGCGCCTCAGGTTGGGGCATGGACGTTACAAAAGGCGAACGGCGGACGCGGTGTTTTGATGGGCGGCGTTCCTGGCGTTGGACCGGCGAATGTCGTGGTTATCGGCGGCGGCGTTGTGGGAACGCATGCGGCGAAGATCGCCGCTGGTATGGGCGCTGACGTGACCATTCTGGATCGGTCCCTCCCCCGGTTGCGTTACCTTGACGATGTGTTTGGCGGAACCTTCAAGAACCGCTACGCAAGTGCGGCAGCGACGGCAGAATTGGTGGCAAGCGCGGATATGGTGATTGGCGCGGTTTTGATCCCCGGCGCTGCGGCTCCCAAGTTGGTCAGTCGCGCGGATTTGTCGACGATGAAGCCGGGCGCGGTAATCGTTGATGTGGCGATTGATCAGGGCGGGTGCTTCGAGACATCAAAGGCAACGACGCACCAGGATCCGATCTATGAGGTCGACGGAATTATGCATTATTGTGTGGCGAATATGCCCGGTGCCGTGGCGCGGACGTCGACCATCGCATTAACCAATGCGACCATGCCATACATGCTTTCGTTGGCCGACAAGGGCTGGAAATCGGCCTGTGAAGATGACACGCATCTGTTGAACGGTCTGAATGTTCACGCGGGACATCTGACTTACTACGCGGTCGGAAAAGCGCTTGGGATTGATGTGATGTCGCCGCAGCTTGCATTGAAGTTGTGATGCTTTGGGGGGTGATCAGGCCACCTTCCACTTAATCGAGCACCCCATCGAGGCAATCTGATCAGCAGGGCCTGTGCCCGTATTTGCGACCCTTACCATTGCTTCAAACAGATCACGGCGCAGATCGGGAGGTCCCGCACTGGCGCGCGACGCATCAAGGCGCCCGCGATACTGCAGGGTCAGATCAGCGTTAAAGCCAAAAAAGTCTGGCGTGCATTCCGCACCGTAAGCGCGCGCGACGCCTTGATCTTCATCGTAAAGGTACGGGAAGGAAAAACTGTGTCTTCCCGCCATTTTCTTCATGTTTTCAAAGCTATCAGCGGGGTACATGGCCGCGTCGTTTGAACCGATGGCGACAAACCCAACGCCGTGGTCGCTCAACTCGCGCGCATCGCGGATGATGCGATCAAGCACCGCAAGAACGTAGGGGCAGTGGTTGCACATGAAGACAACGACGGTGCCATTCAGCCCTTTCAGGTCATCTAGCGAGTAGGTCTTGCCGTCGGTGCCGGTCAGTTGGAACGCGGGCGCCGGCCAGCCGAAGTCGCAGACAGGGGGTATTGCAGTCATAGGGATGCTCCGATGCTAAATTTGGAAGAGAATAGCAAGAAACCAGGTATAAAAAAGGGCCCGCCGAAGCGGACCCCCATTGCAATCTTTAGCGGCGTCTTAGGACGCTTGCGCCTTCAGCGCATCGCGGATTTCAGCAAGCAATTCTTCCTGCGTTGGGCCCTTTGGCTCCTCGGCGGCGGGTGCTTCTGCTTCAGTCTCGGCAGATTCTTTCACGCGGTTCACTGTCTTAACCAAAATGAACACGACCCAAGCGATAATCAGGAAGTTGACGATGGCCATAATGAACGCGCCATAGGCGAAAACCGACGCGCCGGCTTCGCGTGCAGCTTCGAGGCTTGACCCTTCTGCCACGTCACCCGCAAGGACAGCGTAGTTGTTGGTGAAGTCCACGCCGCCGGTAAAAAGACCGATAAGCGGGTTGATAAGATCGCCAACGAGCGATGCCACAATCGCGGTGAACGCCGCGCCGATGATGATACCCACGGCCATGTCCATGACATTGCCCTTCGCGATGAAGTCTTTGAATTCTTTGATCATTTTTACCCTCATTTTGCCTTGGTTCCCGGGTGCGCGCATCCGTCACATCATTCCCACACATCCGATAGCACGAATACGCACATATTCTAGGGTTAATAAGCGCTCCAAAGAGCCTACCTGCTGCATTGAACGCAGCGTAATATTCCAAGGACCGAACCATGAATATCCAGAGCCCCGTTTTCAGCCACCCAATCTTGCAGCGGTGGCCCGCGACACGGCCCCATGTCATGCAACTTTACAGTTTTCCAACAGCGAACGGCGTTAAGGTCTCAATTGCGCTGGAAGAGCTTGGGCTGGACTATGAGGCGCACCGGGTGACGCTGTCCGACGCGGACGTCAAAAGTCCTGCGTTTCTATCACTGAACCCAAACAACAAAATTCCCGCGCTGATCGACCCAAATGGGCCGAACGGCGAGATGGTCGAGCTTTTTGAAAGCGGCACGATCCTTATTTATCTGGCTGAAAAGACCGGTAAGCTGATGCCGGAAGGGGCCGCAAGGTATGACGTTCTGAAGTGGCTGATGTTTCAGTTGGGCGGGTTAGGGCCGATGCTGGGGCAGCTTGGTTATTTCGTGAAATTCGCCGGCAAAGAGATCGAAGACCCACGCCCACGCAAGCGATTTCAGACCGAAGCGAAGCGTCTTTTGGCGGTGCTTGAAGGCAAGTTAGCGGATCGAGAATGGATTGCCGGTGAGTATTCAATCGCCGACATCGCGATTGCTCCCTGGCTTAGACAGTTGGAAGCCTACGGCATCAAAGATTTGGTGGGTTGGGGCAATCTAACCCACGTCCCGGCCTATCTTGAGCGTTTCCTGGCGCGTCCGGCGGTTCAGCGAGGCCTGAACATACCGGCGCGCGATGGGTAATTACTCAGCCGCGAGGGCGCCGCTTTCTGGCAGTTTTCCAGTTAGGACGTAGTTCAAGATCTCGACGACCTGCCGCGGTTCCTGCGCCACAGCCAGAGCCGCGGCGTGCACTTCTTTGAGGGGGTGCTGGTGGTCGGGTTGGCTGAGAACGATCAGTGATTTGCCCAAAGCCGCGGCCATGCCTGCGTCAAACGCGGCATTCCACTGTTTGTACTTTTCACCAAAGCGAACAACAACAATGTCCGCGTTTTCGATGCCATGACGGGTGCGGATCGCGTTGACCTTGGCGCCTTTGTGATCATGCCAGAACTTGTTGGGTTCAGCCCCAAGGATCGCTACGCCGCAGTCGTCGGACGCATCGTGATCGGTCACGGGCGCGGAAAATGCCAGGTCGAGGTCTTTAGAACCTTCGATGATCTGCTCGCGCCAATCCGTGTGGATTTCGCCGGACAGGTATACTTTCATGGTCATGGTCGCTCTCCTTTTTGTCGTGACATGGGCGCGGGGTGTTATCCGCGCAAGGTGCCGCCGGTGACCTTGCCGACTTTCTCGACGATTTTGGCTCCGACGGCGTCGATTTCCTGGTCCGTCAAGGTCTTATCGTTGGGTTGCAGCCGTACGGTGATCGCCAGAGATTTTTTGCCCTCGCCCAGGCTGCCTCCGATGAATTCGTCGAACACGCGGACCTCTTCGATCAGGGCTTTATCGGCCCCGGCAGCGGCGTTCACGAGCGTTATCGCTTCGACTTGTGCGTCGAGGACAAACGCAAAGTCACGCTCGACGGCTTGCAGATCACTCATGCGAAGGGCACCCCGCGAGGCGGTTTTAGCCTTTGATTGCGGTATGGCGGCAAGGTGGATCGCGAAGCCCACGGCGGGACCTTTGACATCCAGCTCGCGCAGGGTTTTCGGGTGCAGTTCGCCGAACGAGCCAAGGATGATCTTGGGGCCAAGCATGATCCGGGCCGAGCGGCCAGGGTGCCACCAGTCCTTCGCAGATCGCGAGAATTGCGTGCGGGATGGCGCGCCGAGGGCGGACAGGACCGCGTCGGCGTCGGCGCGGGCGTCGAACACGTCCACGCCCCGACGTGCGCCGTGGGGGCCTTTGGGGCCGGTTGCGCCGATGCGGATGCCGGTGACGAGAAGCTCTTGTTCGCCGGGTTCACCGCCCTGGAAAACGGCTCCAACCTCAAACAGAGCAAGGTCCGCAAAGCCGCGTGACTGGTTACGGGCAGCGGCTTGCAAAAGGCCTGCAAGGTGCGTTGGGCGCATGTGGGTCATTTCCGAGCTGATCGGGTTGGCGACGCGCGTGGCATCGGTTCCGCCGCCGAACAACTGCGCCGAGGCTTCGTCGATGAAGCTGTAGGTGACGCATTCGTTATAGCCCAAGGCCGCAGTGGTGCGGCGCGCGATTTGCTCGCGTTTTTGCAGGGGCGTCAGGATGGCTTTGGGGACGCCGGCTGACATGCGGGGCATGGGTTTTGGGATCAAGTTGGTGAGCGAGGCGATGCGCGCGATTTCTTCAACAAGGTCAGCTTCGCCCTGCACGTCAACGCGCCAGCTTGGCGGGGTGGCCATGTCACCATCAAGACTGAAGCCCAAGGATTCAAGCGTTGCCCGTTGGGTTTCGGCGGGGATGTCCATGCCGACGAGGGACGAGCAGCGATCCGTGTCGAGTTTGTAGGCGCGTTTTGTGTCGGGGACGGCCCCCGCGCTTAGCACCTCGGAGGCTTCGCCGCCGCAGAGGTCCAGGACCATTTGCGTGGCAAGTTCGAGGCCGGGCAGCGTGAAGGCCGGGTCTACGCCGCGCTCGAACCGGTAGCGGGCGTCGGAGTTGACCTTTAGGTCGCGGCCCGTGTGGGCGATGGTGATCGGGTCCCAGTAGGCACTTTCGAGGAAGACGTTTATGGTGTCTTCGGTGACGCCGCTTTCTTCGCCGCCCATGACGCCTGCGATGCTTTCCGCCGCGCGGTCGTCGGAGATGACGATCATGCCCGGGGCAAAGGTGTAGGTTTTATCGTCAAGCGCCAGCAGGGTTTCGCCGCCTTTTGCGCGGTGGACGCGCAAGTCGCCCTGCACCTTATCAGCGTCAAAGACGTGAAGTGGGCGGTTGCGGTCGTAGGTGAAGAAGTTGGTGATATCCACAAGGGCCGAGATCGGGCGCAGGCCGATGGCTTTGAGGCGGGCCTGAAGCCATGCGGGCGAGGGCCCGTTCTTGACGCCACGGATCATGCGGCCGGTGAAATAGGGTGCGCCGTCGAGGGCGTCGTCGTCGATTGTCACACCCATGGGGCTTTTGAAGGTGCCTTTGACGGGAGCGATGGGCCGGTCGATTTTGCTGCCAAGGCCGCGCGCGGCGAGGTCGCGTGCGATGCCTTCGACGCCCAACGCGTCCTGGCGGTTGGGAGTGATCGCGATCTCGATCACGGGGTCGACGAATGCCGGGTCATTTTCCGCCAGCCAGTCAGCGAAGCTTTGGCCGACTTCGCCCGAGGCAAGTTCGATGATGCCGTCGTGTTCGTCAGACAGTTCCATCTCGCGTTCGGAAGCCATCATGCCGAAGCTTTCGACGCCCCGGATTCTTCCGACCTGAATGGTCGTGTCGATGCCGGGAACGTAGGTGCCGGGCTTGGCGATGACGACTGTGATGCCCGCGCGCGCGTTTGGCGCACCGCAGACGATCTGCTTCAGACCATCGTCGGTTTCGACCATGCAGACGCGCAAGCGATCAGCATCGGGGTGCTGTTCGGCGGTCTGCACCTTGCCGATGGTGAAATCGCGCAGTTTCTCGGCGGGGTTTTCAATACCTTCAACTTCGAGACCGAGGTCGGTCAGCGTCTCGGCGATTTCAGCGACCGAGGCAGTGGTGTCGAGGTGCTCATGGAGCCAGGAGAGGGTGAATTTCATTTTGGGTTCTCTTTCACCAAAGCAAGTGGGCGCTTCAGGCTAAGTTTAATTCCGTAGCTTCCGTCAGAAATGTCATTCTTCCAGCCGCCAACAATCTTTGCCTTCGCGTTGACCGGCGACAATTCCGCGATGAGGCTCACCAGCACTTCTCGAAACAACTTTGTGCCTTCGCGAAAGAGGTGCCCGACTTGTCCCCGACCAAGGTATACCGCGACCGCATCGGAATCATGTTTGGTGTCGCTTTCGCAGACCGAGGTGGCTTCACATTCATACTTTGCTGACATTTTTTCCTTTGGACCGGCTATTTGTTCAAGGTCGCTCTGAAAATGGCCCTCGCCAACAATATCTTGCGACAATCCGCGGCTGTGAGCCGACATTGGATAGATCACTTTTTTCTTTCCAAATAGCCACTTCAGCATCGATCACTCTCCGCTTCGAGCACCACGCCTGACCCGAGGGTGGGTGTATCATGCCCGCATGCAGAGGCAGGTCTGACGTGATGCGGGACTAAGTCTCTGCGAGACATATGTTTGGTGCGGCTCAACACTACCCCCGCCCCGCCAAGTCATCGACTACTTCAAAATGCTCAAACACCAGCATCATTTCGGGGTCGAAGCCTCCGTTGCGCTCGAAGTACGCTTTGTGGTCGTCCTGCCAGCCCTCAAGATCGATGTTTTCACCCTCGGCCAGTGCCATCTCTTCGGTAACGTCGCAAAACCGTACCTGTTCGACCTTCACCGTGCGGATGACAATTGCGGGCGTGCCGTCCCAGTTGGTGGCGATGTCGCAGCGGCCCACAACCGGGATGGACTGCGGTTCGTCGGCGAAATCGGTCAGCGCGCCGCTTATCGCGCGTTTGTGGCCCGCGCGGACCAATGCGAGCAGCCGCTTGGACAGCTTGGCGGTGTCGCCGAATTTGAATGTGCCGGCACCAGGGTAGGTGTCCTGGAGATCTTCGTATTCGTCGCTCATCGGACTAGACCTCCGTGTAGGGTCGGTTGATCCAGCGAGGCGAAACCGTAGTGTCGGAGCCAGCGCAGGTCGCTGTCGAAGAACGCGCGCAGATCTGGGATGCCGTATTTCAGCATTGCCATTCGGTCGATGCCCATGCCGAAAGCGAAGCCCTGCCATTTGTCAGGGTCAACGCCTGCGGCCGACAGCACTTTGGGGTGGACCATCCCCGAGCCGAGTACTTCGAGCCAGCCGTCGCCCTCGCCCACTTTGACGGTGCCGCCTTCCCATGAGCATTGTATGTCGACTTCTGCCGAGGGTTCCGTGAACGGGAAGTGCGAGGCGCGAAAGCGGGTTTTGACTTTCGTGCTGAAGAAGGCCGAGAAGAATTCCTCAAGCACCCATTTCAGGTTGGCCATAGAGATGTCTTTGTCGATGGCGAGGCCCTCGACTTGGTGAAACATCGGGGTGTGGGTCTGGTCGTAGTCGGCGCGGTAAACGCGGCCCGGGCAGATGATGCGGATCGGCGCTCCGGTGTCTTGCATCGAGCGGATTTGCACTGGGGATGTATGGGTTCGCAGCACATGCGGCGGGCGGTCGTCGCCTTCCGCGCGGTGCATATAGAATGTGTCCATTTCGGTACGGGCCGGGTGGTGTCCGGGGATGTTCAGGGCGTCAAAGTTGTGCCAGTTGGTCTCGATCTGCGGACCCTCGGCGACCGAAAAGCCCATGTCGGCGAGGATGGCGGTGACTTCTTCGGTGACTTGTGAGACCGGGTGGATGGTGCCGTGGGGGCGGTCGCGCGCGGGCAGTGTAACGTCAAGCCATTCATCGCGCAGGCGCGCATCAAGAGCGGCGTCTTCAAGGGCCGATTTTTTACCGGCGAGGGCGGAGTTGAGCTCGTCTTTCAGGGCGTTGAGGGCGGGACCAGAGACCTGGCGTTCCTCTGGCGTCATGCGTCCAAGTTCGCGCATTTTTAGGGAGACTTCGCCCTTCTTGCCGACGGCTTGCACCCGCAAGTCTTCAAGCGCGCTTTCGTCAGCGGCGTCTGCGATTGCGGTCAGGTATTTTTGCCGAAGATCGTCCATTCGGACCCCCTTGAGAACATCCCTGCCCTGCTAGCCATCTGGGGGCAAAAAGACAAGAAGCCGCCGTATTCGGTCCTGGCGATTCCGCCCTCATCATGTTGCAGTGTCCGCCCGCCGACCAGTTCTTCGCCGTTAGGCCCAACAAACAAACCCGAGTATTGGCCCGTTGGATGTCGTCGTTACCAGTGCATCATTGCCCTGCTCACCAGCTTCTGTTCCCAAAAAGACGCCGTTTTCGATCGCCGAAGGGCCCAAGATGAAATCAGTGGATGTGATACTGGGAGCACTAAATTCAGGGCGGTCGATGATCGAGCCTGCGTCCGTTCCTGCCTCAAAATCGGCTGTGAGACTTGTAGATCCCATCAAAAGTTGGATGACTAGACCGCTGGTGTCATTCAGGTACCAACTCGCATACCCACCTCCAGACGTGGCGGGCCCAGTTGTCGGAAGTGTTGTGTCGCCGATGCGTTCAAGAAACGCTGCGCGTGTCCCTAGATCATCGCCGGAATGGTTGCGATTGTCACTGTACCGGAACCGGATGATGTTTCACGAAAAGATGCATAGCTGGCAGCGGCGACAGTGCTGGTATGCCCATTCAATCCGCCAAGGTGGTAGGTGTTGTTGCGGGTCGCAACGAATGTCGTGACGTCATCTATGATGGTCACAGTATCAGTCGCCGAGTCGTGGGCGCAGTGACGCCAGCGGGCAGTGTGCCGGTAGATTGGGTCGCAGCGCCGACTGTGAGGGGCGCCAAGACAGTCGGGGCCGTGCCACATGCCACCAATAAGGTGGCAGACGAAACAAAAGCAACGGTCGTCAAAGTATTCAACGGTCGGCTCCCAAAAAATTGGTTACTTTCTTGAGATCCGGAAACCAATATTGAAAAGCCGAAATAGGTCCAACCTGCCATATTACTGACATCAAAAAAAAACCCGGCCGTGTTGGCGACCGGGCTCCAAAATCTAAGCTTTTGCCTGCCTTTTTAAGCGAGCGCGGCTTTCACCTTTTCAACGATCGCACCGAACGCTTCTGGCTCGTGCACCGCGAGGTCCGCGAGAACCTTGCGGTCCACTTCGACACCGGCAAGCGACAGGCCATTGATGAAGCGCGAGTATGTCAGTGCTTCGTCATGGCTGCGCACAGCTGCGTTGATACGCTGAATCCACAAAGCGCGGAAATTGCGCTTGCGATTCTTACGGTCGCGCGTTGCGTATTGGTTCGCCTTGTCGACGGCCTGACGGGCCGCTTTGAAGGTATTTTTGCGACGGCCGTAAAAGCCTTTTGCGGCGTCAGTAACTTTTTTATGGCGGGCGTGGGTGACTGTGCCACCTTTGGTTCTAGGCATTTCTCAAGCTCCTCAGCGTGCGTATGGCATATAGGATTTGACCAACTTCTGATCGGGTTCGCTCAGCACGCGTGTGCCGCGGGCATTCCGCAAAAATTTGTTGGACCGCTTGATCATGCCGTGCCGTTTACCGGCAGAGCCGCCGACGACTTTACCCGTCGCCGTCACTTTGAAGCGCTTTTTGGCACTCGACTTCGTCTTCATCTTAGGCATTTCCATCTCCTTCATTAGGACGGTTCATAAACACCCTCGGCATGCCACTTTGGCCGGGGTGCTTGTCGAAGTGCGCCGGATAGCCGGGAAAGGGCTGTCTGGCAAGGGAAAATCGTCACTGGCGCGGGGCGGTTTTGGGTTATTCAGGATCAGACGGCAGGATCAGCCGTTCATCGCAGGGCGCGACCCGCAGGATGTTCGTGGTGCCAGACTGTCCAAAAGGCACACCGGCAGTGACAACCAGTTGATCCGTGGGCTGCGCGAAGCCTTCGGTGCGTGCGGCGCGCGCAGCATTGACGACGGCTTCTTTGAAGCGAGAGACTTCCTCGGTCTTTACGCAATGCAGACCCCAGGTCAGCGCCATCCGACGCGCAGTGCCAATCCGCGAGGTCATTGCGATGATTGGAACGCCGGGCCGTTCGCGGGCCACAAGCGACGCGGTTTGACCCGACTGCGAGAAACAGCAAATGACTTTGATGTCAGCCGTTTCGGCGATCTCGCGGGCGGCGGAAACGATGCCATCAGCGACGGATTGCTTCGGACCACCCCGGCTTGCCTCGATAACTTCCCGGTAGGTCGGGTCACTTTCGACCTCAAGCGCTACGGCGTTCATCGTCCGCACCGCTTCGATCGGGAAGCTGCCGGCGGCGCTTTCAGCGGAAAGCATGACCGCATCGGTGCCTTCGTAGATGGCTGCGGCAACGTCCGAGACTTCTGCGCGGGTTGGCATCGGGCTGTCGATCATCGATTCGAGCATCTGCGTGGCGACGATAACCGGCTTAGCGGCCATGCGGCATTTGCGGATGAGGCGTTTCTGGATCGGTGGCACGCACTGCACGGGCAGTTCAACACCAAGGTCACCGCGCGCAACCATGATGCCGTCAGACACGGCGAGGATATCGTCAAACGCGGTTACTGCGGCAGGCTTTTCGATCTTCGACAGGATCGCGGCGCGCCCTTGCGCCAATTCACGCGCTTCGGCGACATCGGCAGTGCGTTGCACGAAGCTAAGGGCCAGCCAGTCGACGCCAAGACGGCAGACAAATTCGAGGTCTTTGCGGTCTTTATCGGACAAAGCGGCCAGCGGCAGCACAACGTCGGGGACGTTCACGCCTTTACGATTCGAGATCGTACCGCCGACTTTAACGGTGCAATCGGCGAAATCAGCGCCGCATTTTTCAACCTTGAGGCGGATTTTACCATCGTTCACAAGAAGGCTGGAGCCGGGTTCGAGTGCCTCGAAAATCTCTCTGTGAGGAAGCTGTACACGGGTCAAGTCGCCGGGTGCTTCGTCCAGATCAAGACGGAACGCCTGACCCACTTGAAGTTCCTCGCCATCATCGCTGGCAAACACGCCAACGCGCAGCTTCGGGCCCTGAAGGTCGGCCAAAATGGCAATTGGGCGGCCCGTTTCGACCTCGATCTCGCGGATAATCCGGTGGCGCTCTCCAATCTCGGCGTGTTCGCCGTGGCTCATGTTCAGGCGGAACACATCTGCACCGGCATCAAAAAGCGCCCGAATCATTTCCTTATCGCTGGAAGCCGGGCCCAGGGTAGCAACAATCTTTACGTTGCGCTGACGTCTCATGCACGGAACTCCTCGTTCGGTCTTTTCATTGGCTTGGAGGCTTATTGCCGGAAATGTTAGCGCGTGACAACTGGCGCTTTCCAATAGGCGTCGATAGAGACAGCCTATGCAGAGCGATGGTCACAGCCTAAGTTGGGAACCTTACCATATTTTGGGAGGCGAACGCGCCTCGCGATGGCTGGTGGTGTGCGATCATGCCACAAACCGAGTGCCGGACTGGGTGAACGGTGGCGATCTTGGTATCGCAGCCACAGATATGGCGCGCCACATCGCGTTTGACGTCGGTGCCGCTGGCGTTGCGGTGCGATTGGCCGAGAGGCTAGGAGCCCCTGCGGCGCTTTCCAATTTCTCGCGTTTGGTGATCGACCCGAATCGGGGCGAAGATGACCCAACTCTGGTCATGCAGCTTTATGACGGGACGCTGATCGGCGCCAATCGCGGGATTTCGCTCGAGGGAGTGAGCGAGCGTTTGGAGAAGTGTTATCGCCCCTACCACGCGGCCGTGGCAGACCTTGCCGCGCGGAGCGACGATACGGTGATTGTATCGGTGCATTCCTTTACGCCACAGTTTCGCGGTCGCCCGATGCGGCCCTGGCATTGCGGACTGCTTTACGGCGATGACACGCGCCTTTCGCTGCCTTTGGTGCAGCTTCTGGAACAGGTTCCGGGACTGATTGTGGGGGCGAACAAGCCCTATTCCGGCTATCTGACAGGCGACACAATTGATCGCCATGCTATTGCATTGGGGCGGCAGAATACTTTGATCGAGATCAGGAACGATTTGATCGAAACCGACGCGGGTCAGGCCGAGTGGGCTGACCGATTTGCCAGCCTTCTTCCGCAGGCGCTGGCTATAGCTGAAAGCTGAGGAGACACTTGCATGGATATTGACGACCAGACCCGGATCGAGCTGGAGGCGGCGGCCTTTCGGCGATTGCAGAAGCATTTGATGGACGACCGCGCCGATGTGCAAAACATCGATATGATGAACCTTACCGGGTTCTGTCGGAACTGTTTGTCGCGTTGGTATCAGGAAGCGGCCAGCGTGCGCGGCATTGAAATGTCAAAGGACGAGGGGCGCGAGATGTTTTACGGCATGCCCTATGCGGACTGGCGCGCGCAACATCAGACCGAGGCGACCGACGATCAGAAAAGTGCGTTTAAGAGGGCGTTCGAGGAGAATGTCGGGACCGGGGAATAACGCTACCGACTGCCCGTGGTCCGATCGAGCTGACTTGGCCATCACGCAGCCAAAACATCGGGAGATGGCGCGGGCGGCCAAAGCAATAGCCCTGAAACCGGTCACATCCCAAATCAGCCAAAAGTGGTGTATGCGCTTTCGGCTCGACGCTTTCGGCTGTGATTTTGATCTCCAGCGCCCGCCAGAGATCCATAATTGAGCGCACCATACCGGCAGAGCGGGGGATGACGTGATTGGCCTGAACAGTCTCGGAGCTTTAAGGGTTCCCTGAGCCTGAGTGCAAAGAATGCATTGAAATCTAACGCGTTTCCGCCTCAGATCGCAGTTTTGCGGCTTTCGTCGAGATAAATCTCGCGCAAACGCATCGCGACCGCCCCCGGTGTGCCGTCCCCAAGCGACGCGCCGTCGATCTCGACTATGGGCATCACGAAAGTCGAGGCCGAGGTGATGAACGCTTCGTCGGCATCTTTTGCCTCGTCGATGGTGAACGCGCGTTCTTCGACAACCATCTGCGCTTCTTTGGCAAACCGCAAAACGGCGGCACGGGTGATGCCGTGCAGGATGTCGTTGGATAGATGCCGGGTGATAATCTTGCCGTCTTTGACGATATAGGCGTTGTTCGAGGTGCCTTCGGTGACGTGACCGTCCTCGACCATCCACGCATCATCGCACCCGGCTGCCTTGGCCATCATCTTGCCCATCGACGGGTACAAAAGCTGCACGGTTTTGATGTCACGCCGCGCCCAGCGCTGGTCTTCGATCGAGATGACCTTAAGGCCCTTTTTCGCGGCAGGGCTTTCGGCAATGGATTTGGCTTGGGTGAACAAAACAAGCGTTGACGGGACTTTTACCGGGTCAGGAAACGCAAAATCGCGGTCAGCATCAGCGCCGCGCGTGACTTGCAGATAGATCATGCCCTCTTGCAAATCGTTGCGCGCCATCAATTCTCGGTGGATATCCAGAAGTTCGTCCATCGTGACGGGGGCCGCCATATCAAGCTCGTTCAGGGACCGGGTCAGCCGTCGCGCGTGTCCGTCAAAATCCAGAATTTTGCCTTCAAGAACACTGGTGACCTCGTAGACCCCATCAGCAAAGAGGAACCCGCGGTCGAATACCGACACTTTGGCCTGATCTTCAGGGACGTAGTCGCCGTTTACATAAACGATACGGGTCATGGGCGGTTTCCTTTGCAGGTAGCAGGGCCATAGCAGGCATTGGGATCCGGAATATTTTTGAACGGCCGCGGGTGCAAGCCCCTAGCCCCAAAGTGCGGCGACAGGCGCGTGCAGTCCGGCCTCGTCATAGGCCAGCGGCGGGTTGCGGTCTTCGGCCAGAAGAAGCGGGCCATCAAGATCGACGAAAGCGGCGCCCTGCGCCAGAAGTGTGGCGGGCGCCATGGCAAGCGACGTGCCGACCATGCAGCCGATCATCAGCCCGTATCCCTCGGCAAGAGCGGCGTCTTTCAGGGCAAGCGCTTCTGTCAGACCGCCAGTCTTGTCGAGTTTGATATTTGCGATGTCATATTTGCCGGCAAGACCAGGCAGCGACGCGCGATCATGGCAGCTTTCGTCGGCGCAGACCGGTAGGGGGCGCTCGATCTCGGCGAGCATGTCGTCGGCACCCGCGGGCAGAGGTTGCTCAACCAGCAGCACGCCAAGGCGGATAAGATGCGGCGCAAGGTCGGCGTAGATGTCGGCCGTCCAGCCCTCGTTGGCATCAACGATGATGTCAGTTTCGGGAGCGCCGCGGCGGACTGCTTCGAGTCGGGCCATATCGTCGGGCGTGCCGAGTTTGATTTTCAAAAGCGGACGGGTCGAGTGGCGCGCCGCCGACTTTTTCATGTTCTCAGGCGTATCAAGCGATAGGGTGAAGGCGGTGGTTAACGCCGCCGGAGCGGGCACGCCCACAATGTCCCAGACGCGCTTTCCCGCCTGTTTTGCTTCCAGATCCCACATCGCGCAATCGACGGCGTTGCGCGCGGCGCCCGCTGGAAGCGTCTCTTGCAGCGCGGGCCGCGTGATGGTTTCGGGAAGCGCGCGGATTTCGTCCATCACCGAGGCGAGCGTTTCGCCATAACGCGCATAAGGCACGCATTCGCCACGGCCAGTGACGACGCCATCGCTGACAGTGACAGTCAAAACCTCGGCGGCATCCCGCGAGCCGCGCGAGATGGTAAACGTCTCGGCCAGCCGGAAGGTTTCGGCCTTAACCTTGATTAACATGCGCTGCGCCTTCTTTCTGTCAGGTCGTGTGTACCCGGGGAAACCGCGTTCTTAAAGCGCGCTTAGGGCGTCGACCAGACGACCGGCTCCGTGCCGATAGGGATCCACGGTGGGCAAACCCATGCGATCTTCGATTTCGGCGCAAACTGCGAAGGCTTCGGCGTCGGAAAGTGCTTTGGTGTTGACCGAAATGCCGGCGACCACACAGGCAGGGTTGGCGATCCGCGCAAGGGGCAAAGCCATATCGCGCAGCTCTTCGAGCTTTGGCAATGCAAAGTCCGGCAGACCGCGCATGTGGGTGCGGGTCGGCTCGTGGGCAAGGATCAGCGCGTCGGGCTGTCCGCCGTGGATCAGCGCCATGGTCACACCAGAATAGGACACGTGCCAAAGACTACCCTGCCCTTCGATGTGGTCCCAGTGATCGGCGTCAGCGTCCGGGGTAAGCCATTCGACAGCTCCCGCCATGAAGTCGGCGACGACGGCATCAAGAGGAATGCCTTTTCCAGTGATCAGGATGCCAGTCTGGCCGGTAGGGCGAAACGTGGATTTCATCCCGCGCTTCTGCATTTCCGCGTCCATCGCAAGGCCCGTGTACATCTTGCCGACCGAACAATCAGTACCAACGGCCAGACAGCGCTTGCCGGTGCGATTTGTGCCGTTAGCGATGGGGTAGGCGACCGACGGGATGCGCACGTCGTGAAGCGTGGCACCTGTGCGGGCCGAGGTGGCCTTCAGCAGGTTCTCATCGCGCAAGAGATTGTGCAGGCCGCTGGCGATATCAAAGCCGATCTCCATTGCTTCGGCCAGCACGTTCAACCACGCCTGCGAAATCATGCCGCCGCGGTTGGCAACGCCAACAACAAGCGTGCGTGCGCCTTTGTCGAATGCCTCTTGCAATGACATATCGGCAGAGCCAACATCGGCGTTGCAGCCTTCCATGCGAAACTGCCCGACAACGTTATCGGGATTCCAGTCCTTAATGCCTTGCGCGACTTTGGCGGCAAGATTGTCGTGGGCGTCGCCCAAGAAGAGAAGATATGGTGTGCGAATCATGACGTGTCCCCGTGTAAGCGTTCACGCCACTTTCACCGGATATAGCGGAAAATCTTTGCGATATCCGCGCTATAAACGCCAATGCACCAATATTCTTCGAATAATTTACCGATTGTTCGAAGAATGTTCACTACACCATCGGGGTCGATGGAAAAAGTGTCTCTTCATGCAGGTGGTCGCGCAGTTCCGCCAAAGGCAGAAGTCCCAGGAAGGCCAGTGCGGCGCGCAGACTTGTTCGTAAATGCCCGACGTCGCATGTCACGTGCTGCGGAGTTGAAAAGAGACGCGGGTCGGGGATGATCGCAGCAACTCGCGCGGCAAGGGCCAAATAGCGTTCGCCGAACCGGTCCCGGAGAAAATTCTCTTCGTCGCGTGCCGTCAAGGAGAGCACTGCAAACGTCGCCCCGCCAAAAGCGAGGGTCAAGACCGCGCAGCCGACAAGAATGCCGAACCCCACGATGGACATCGTTAAGAACAAATAGAGAGGATGGCGGCAGATCGAATAGGGGCCATCCTATGTGAGTTCGGCAACTTCATGGACGGCCTGGTAGTGTTCTCATGCGGTTCGTGTGAACAACAAAAGCGGCTTAGACACACAAAAACCACCCTTAAGATCATGATGCGGTGGCGTTGCCGGGCTGTGAAGGATGTCGTTTGCCCGGAGAACGCTCCTAAAGCGGGACATGATTGAGGTACGCCGGTGACCGAACATATGCAATCTTCGGTATATTGTGGTGGCGGTAAAATGCTGCATGCGCGAAATGACTTGCATGCCGCAACGCAACATAATACCAAATGCTAAATCCAAAACGAAAGAAAGTTACGCATATGTCGTTCCGTCTTCAGCCCGCCGCCCCTGCCCGTCCGAACCGTTGCCAGCTGTTTGGCCCCGGATCGCGACCTGCGATTTTTGAGAAAATGTCGGCGTCCGATGCGGATGTGATTAACCTTGATCTGGAAGATTCAGTTGCTCCTTCGGACAAGGACGAGGCGCGCCGCAACATCATCCAAGCGACGCATGATGTGGATTGGGGCACCAAGTATCTGACCGTGCGGATCAATGGGCTGGATACGCCTTATTGGTATCGTGATGTAGTTGATTTGCTGGAGAACGCCTCGGATCGGCTAGACCAGATCATGATCCCGAAGGTCGGATGCGCGGCGGATGTTTATGCGGTGGACGCTTTGGTGACGGCCGTTGAGAGCGCCAAAGCACGTCGCAAACCGATCAGCCTTGAGGTCATTATTGAGACCGCTGCAGGCATTGCTCATGTGGAAGAAATTGCCGCAAGTTCCCCGCGTTTACAGGCAATGAGCCTTGGGGCAGCGGATTTTGCGGCCTCGATGGGGATGCAGACAACGGGTATCGGTGGCACGCAGGAAAACTACTATATGCACCGCGAGGGCGAAAAATTCTGGTCCGATCCGTGGCACTGGGCGCAAGCCGCAATTGTGGCTGCGTGCCGCACGCACGGCGTTCTGCCGGTGGATGGTCCGTTCGGAGATCTCAGGGACGACGAGGGCTATCGCGCACAGGCGCGGAGGTCGGCGACGTTGGGAATGGTCGGCAAATGGGCGATCCACCCCAAGCAGGTCGCGATTGCCAACGAGGTGTTTACGCCATCGCACGAGGCCGTGACCGAAGCCCGCGAAATCCTTGCGGCGATGGCACAAGCCCAAGCCATAGGCGCAGGCGCTGCGGTTTATAAAGGGCGGCTCGTGGACCTCGCAAGCGTGCGACAGGCCGAGGTGATCGTGCGGCAATCCGAGATGATTGTCGCAGGTTAGGCCTTGCCCGACATTGCGATCGCTTTGAGCGCTTTACACGTGCGGGATTCCGAAAGCCGAAACGCTTGCCAGTTTTGGAGTTCTGGTGCTAGCGTGGGGTTACCTAACCGGGCAGCGGGGTGTCTTCCGGACCCGCCCGACGTCAAGAATGACGCGTGAAATCCCCGCAGAACCGGCGTGCTTTCAGGCACGCTTTTTCTGAAACGCACCGGCCGTTTGCTCGGTGCTAAAATACGGGAGATCAGAGATGAAAACAGTTGGTGTTGTCGGGCTTGGGGATATGGGCAGCGGATTGGCGCTGAACCTTATCAAAAATGGTTTCGATGTGGTTGGGATAGACTTGAAGCCCGAGCGAATGGCGGCCTTTGCCGATATGGGCGGGCGTGCTGGAACGCTGAGCGAGATCGGGCGGGCGTCGGCCGCCGTCTTTGTCATGGTGATGAAGGGCGACGACGCGAAGGACGTGATCTTTGACCCGGATGGGCTGATGGCCAATATGGCCGAGGGCTCGGCGGTGATTTTGAGCGCGACGGTGAAGCCAAGCGAGGCCCGCGCGATTGGTGCGGCGATGGAAGGGTCAGGCGTTCATCTAATTGATACACCAGTGTCGGGCGGGTTCCCGGGCGCGCAGGCGGGCACGTTAACCATGATGGCGGCAGCTTCCGGGGATGTGCTGGACGCGTTTGCGCCGGTGATGGAGGCGGTTTCGGCGAATATCCATCGGGTCGGTGACAAGCCCGGGGATGGGCAGACGGTGAAAGCCTGCTTGCAATCGCTGATCGGGGCACAATTTTCGGCGACGTTCGAGGCGGCGGCTTTGGCGGCTAAGGCGGGGGTTTCGGGGCAGGTTTTGCTGGACGTGTTTTCGACCTCTTCAGCGGGCTGTGGTGTGGTGAACAACGCGCTTGAGAAGATCATAGATCGCCAGTTTGAGGGCACCGGAAGCCACATTAATACGATGCACAAGGACCTTACAATCTCGATGGGATTGGGCGAGGAACTTGGTGTGCCGCTTCATACGGCGGGGTCGGCGATGCAGATATTTCATGCAGGGCGGACGAAGTATCCAAACGGGGACAACTGGGTATGCACGCGGGTGATTGAGGAGATCGTCGGCGCGGAATTGCACCGTGATCCGAATGTGTGATGGCGGCGTCGGCGCTTTCGCGCCCGGAGGGCGCTCTGCCCTTCATCCCGAGGTATTTGAAAAGGATGAAGGGAGACCGTTTCGATGAAACTTGGTGTTATCTGCGACGGGATTAGTCGGGATCTGGGTCATACCGTTGATGTGATGGATGAATTTGGGTTGGAATATGCAGAGCTGCAGTTTGTCGGCAGACATGAGGTGGGGGATCATTCGCCCGCCGAGATCGCTGGGATCGATGCGCTCTTACGGGATCGGGGAAAGCCAGTGTCGTGTCTTTCGCGGCATGTGTTTGCGGGGATGACGTCGGCCAACCGGCCGGGTGATGACCTTCATACGACCCATATGGATGCGCTGAAGCGGGTGATCGATATGGCGCATGTGGTGGGGTCCCCGTTGGTACGGATCATGACGCAGAAGAAGGAGCAGATCCTTTGGGGCAGTCATGGTGCTGAAAAGTGGAACGTCGCCCATGGAGCATGGGACACGATGGCGCCGATGATTGCGCCTGCCGTTGAACTCGCGCGCGCCGAGGGCGTGGTTCTGGTGGTCGAAACCGGGAATGGGACGATGGTCAATTCCAACTATACGGCGCGGCGGCTGATCGACGAATTGGATGCCAAGGACGCTTTGCAGGTGCTTTGGGATCCGGCGAACAATTGCTGGTGTCATGAGCGGGCCTATCCCGAGGGCTACGACGCGGTGCGCGGTGGCTATCTGGGGCATGTGCATATCAAGGATGTGAAGGTGGATACACCGCGCGCGACCCTGGAGATACGACCCATGGGCGAGGGGCAGTTGGGGCCTTTGTTTGGCGATATTGCCGAAGCCTTAAAAGCCGATGGCTATGACGGGGTGGTGTCGTTCGAGAGCGTTTACCATCCAGGAGACGGGGACTTCGAGGCCGGGTTCCGTCAGAATATCGGGGCGTTCAAGGCGCTGTTTGGCTGAGGCTTTACCAGAGAGATTTCTCGGCGCGGGCGGGCCATTCAAGATCGAAGTCGGCGCCGCCAACCTCGCCCGAGGTCATCTCTTTCAAGATGTCTCCCGGACTTGGCAGGCCGTCGCTTTCGTCGCCTGCTGTCCAGAGGCGTGCCCGCATGATGGCGCGGGCGCACTGGAAGTAAACCTGCGTGATGTCGATCACGATGACCGAGCGCGGGTGCGCACCGTCGCGTTCGAAACGGGCGAGCATGTCGGGGTCTGCAGTGACTTTGGCGTTGCCATTGATCCGCACGACGTTGGTTGATCCCGGCACCATGAACATCAGCGAAACGCGTGGATCGCGGACGATATTGCGCAGGCTATCGATGCGGTTGTTGCCGCGCCAATCAGGCATCGCAAGGGTTCTATCGTCAATTTCCGTCACGACGGGGCTGTCGTCTCCGCGCGGGCTGCCGTCAGACCCTTCGGGGCCGACGGTGGTCAGAACGCAGAACCGCGAGGCCATAATCCAGCGGCGATACGCAGGCACCATCCGGTCCGCGACTTTGCGCGTGGAAGGTGCTTTGGGCGTGCCATAAAGCGCTTCGAGTTGTTCGATGGTTTCGATCATTGGGGGCCTCTTGCTTCGGCGAGAAGTCGGTCAGAGTTGGTTTCAACCGTCTCTTCGAGTTTAACCATGAACTCTTTGACGCCGAGGCCCGGCGGTATCGGGTCGAGGAATTCGACGACAGCGGTGCCGGGAAGTCTGAGGTAACCGCGTTTGGGCCAGAAGTGACCTATATTGGTGGCGATGGGAATGCAGGTCTGGCCAAGCTGATTATAGAGAAAGCCGGTACCAGCTTTGTATGGTTTTTTGTCGTCGGGTGCGACGCGGGTGCCTTGGGGGTAGATCACCAGTTGGCCCGGATAGCTGCGGCCCTTTTCGACGTCGGCTTTCATTTTGTTGATGGCTTGCCCGCGCTTGCCACGGTCAACCGGAATGCAGCCAGCGCGCAAGGCATACCAGCCAAGAAGCGGAGCGTAGATCAGCTCGCGTTTCATGATGAATTTGCCACGCGGGATGGCGTGGTAAATCACGATGATATCGAAGAAAGACTGGTGTTTTGCCGCGATCATCACTTCGTCCACCGGAGGTGTACCGCGGACTTCTACCTTGAGGCCAATCATCCATGAGGCGCACCAGATGCTGAAGCGGCACCATTCGTGGCAGGCTTTGACGGCCCATTTCGCGTCCCAAATTGCGAAGGGGGCAAAGACAATTGCGTAGCACAGCATCGAGACATAGAGCGTGATGTTGAACAGCATTGATCGGGCAAGTTGCATGGGCTATCCGGCCTCTTTCAAGCGGCGCGCGGCGGCGGCGCGGGTGGCGGCGAAGGCAAGCGCGGCGGCGGCCAGTGGGACCAGAAGCGGCCAGATCCATTCCGCTCCCTGAAAGCCAACGGCGCTGGCAAGACCACCCCCTGCAACGGTGGGGATTAGGGCGACCGCGAAAAGGCCGATGATCGTGCCAGCGGCGGCACCGGCAAGCGTGCGCAAACTGAAACGGCGGGTAAAGGCGCGGGTGATATAGCTGTCTTCCGCTCCCACAAGGCGCAAGACATCGATCACCTGGCCATTTGCGGAAATAGCGGCCGAGGCGGCAAGGGCGACGGTGACCCCGGTAACAATTGCGATAAGAAGCAGCGCGATAAGCGAAAGCGTGCGCAATCCGCGCGCGGCGTCGACCATAGGTGCGCGCCAGCGGCCGTGGTCGTCATAGACGGCTCCGGGCGCTTCGGCGGCAAGGCGTTGGCGCAAGCCTATCACGTCGGGGCCATTTTCAGTCAGAGTGACGTCGATCAGGATTGGCAGACGCAGGGTTTCAATCGGCAGATCAGAGCCAAACCATGGTTGCAACAAAAGCGCCTGTTCATCGTTCGACAGCCGTCTTGTGCCACCAATGCCGGGGGTTTGAGACAGGATAGTTTCAACCGTCTCGGCCTGAACAGCGGCCATCTCGACCGGAGCGGAAATGCGGACTGTTGCAGTGTCAGCAAGCGAGGCTTCCCAGTCGCCCGCCTGCCGTCCAGCAGACAACGCGAGGGCAAGAACGAAGACTGCCAGGAAGGCCATGGCGGCGGCGCAAGCGATTGTGAGCATCGCGGTGTAGCCAGTGCGGGGGACGACGCTTTCGGCAGAGGTATCGCCCTTGAGCAGGGTTAGAAGCGCGTTCAAAGTTCGGCTCCGGCAAGTTCGACAGCACCGTCGCGCAGACGCAGAACACGGGTCGAAACACGTGTTTTTGCCTGCCTTATCAGAGACATATCATGAGTAGCGCAAAGCACAGTTTTGCCTAAGAGGTTGAGTTCAATCAGAAGGCCAAGGATTTTCAGCGACATTTCCCAGTCGACGTTGCCGGTGGGTTCGTCCGCCAAAATGATGTCAGGTGACAAGATCACAGCGCGGGCAAGGGCGGCGCGTTGGCGTTCGCCGCCCGACAATTCGGGCGGGCGGTGATCAGAGAGCGCGTTCAGACCAACCCAGTTCATCAGCTCGGACATATCGGTGCGCGCGGCCTCGACGTTTCCGCCGGACACAGTCACCGGAAGCAGCACGTTTTCAGCGACACTTAGGTGGTCGATGAAGCGGCAATCCTGATGCACAACGCCGATGCGGCGGCGCAGGCGGGCGATGGCGTCGCGGTCCATGTGGCCCGTGTCTTCGTCGAAGAGCGTGACGCGGCCTTCGGTCGGTTGCAGTTCGCCGTAGCAAAGTTTGATGAGGGTGGTTTTGCCCGCGCCAGAGGGCCCCGTGAGGAAGTGAAAGCTGCCCGGCGCAAGCTGAAGCGACACGTCTCGAAAGAGCGTGTTGTCGCTATAACTCATTGTGACAGAGTTCAGCGCGATTGCAGATCGGTCAGCCATGTCGCGACGCTTTTGCCTTAGTCGTGAGATGCATGCAACGACGCTTTGAGTTCGGCGTGGAAAGTGGTAAACACCAGCGAACGCCGAAACGGGCTGTGGTGAACACCGGTCCGGCGGCATAGAGGCTAAAAAGAGCAAGGGCAATAAGATGCGATTGATCTGTCCCAATTGCACGGCGCAATACGAAGTCGACGCAACCATGATCCCCGACGAGGGACGTGACGTGCAATGTTCGAATTGCGGGCACACGTGGTACGAGCTTGCACCGCAGGCAAAAGAAGCTTTGGCGCCCGATGCCGCGCCGGACGTCGATCCCGAACCATGGGAGACGCCTGAGGTTGAGGCGGACGGCGACCCCGAGATTGCGCCGGGGCCTGAGTTGGAGCCGGAACCAGAATTTGAACCTGCGTCCGAAATTATGGCTGAGGCACCGGAGCCGGAGGTTGAGGAGCCTTGGGAAGCGGAACGTGAACCTGAACCTACGCCTGAACCGGAAGACGACGAGGATGACGACGATCAGGACGACAGTTGGGACTGGCCGGAAACACGTCTGCTTTCCCCGGCGGAAGACCCTGACACGCCCGTGGGGGCCAAGCTGTCCAACATGCGGCGTCCGGCCGATGTGGCAGCCCTTGATTTGCTGCGCGAAGAGGCCGAGCGTGAGATTTCTAGGCGCAAGCCGTCAACCACTTCATCGCTTGAGGTTCAAACCGATTTCAGCCTGGACGCCCCTGCCGAAGAAGAGACCCCGTCGCGGGCTTTGAAGGCGCGGATGGCGCGACTTAATACGCGCGATGCCTTGGCAGAAGTGGAAGACGAATACGTCGAGCCACGGCGCGAATTGCTGCCGGATATGGATGAAATCAACTCGACCTTGCGACCCGGTGGGGACCGCGACACCCGGCATGCGCGCTCGCCCGACGAAGAGTTGCTGCATCGCAAAGGCTTCCGGATTGGGTTTGTGGCCTCGGTTGGAATCGCGGCCGTGATGGTGATCGCCTATGCATGGGCGCCGTCGATTGCATCTGCCCTGCCACCCACGGAAGGCGCTTTGATTTCTTATGTGGATGTCGCGAATTCAGCGCGAGATGCGCTTGACGCTCTGTTCGGTGGCGGTGCTTAGCCTGTCTTAACGCTTGCGCGTGACTTTCCGCTTTTTGCTGGCCGCTTTGGTTGCTTTGCGCCGCACGGGGCCGCCGCGACGACGCGAGGTGGGGCCGCGTTTGATAGCTTTGCCGTCGACGTTGAGCAGTTCCAGCATCAGGCCGCCGGTGACCGGGACGGCTTCGGCCAGACGCACCGTGACGCGCAGGCCAAGACCAAGCGTCAGGCCGGTGTCAGAGCCTTGGAGCGTTTGGCTGTCAGCGTCGAAGTGGAAGAATTCCGAGCCAAGCGAACGCACCGGGATCAACCCGTCAGCGCCGGTTTCATCAAGTTTCACGAAAGCGCCGAACCGTTGAATGCCCGAGATACGGCCCGTCAGTTCGGCGCCGATCCGATCAGACAGGAACGCCGCCAAGTAGCGATCGGAGGTGTCGCGTTCGGCGATCATCGAACGGCGTTCGGTATCAGAGATATGCATGCCAGTTTCTTCAAGGTTTTCGACCTCTTGGTGAGACAGGCCGTCGTCACCCCATTTGTGGGCCGACACAAGCGCACGGTGGACGATCAGGTCAGCGTAGCGCCGGATCGGCGAGGTGAAGTGAGCGTAAGATTGCAGCGCAAGACCGAAGTGGCCGAAGTTTTGCGGAGCGTAATAGGCTTGGGTCATGGACCGCAATGTGGCGATATTGATCTGTTCGCTGTAGTCCGTGCCAGCAGCGGCGTGCAACAAGCGGTTAAGGTGCGCGGTCTTAAGGACCTGCCCCTTTGCAAGCGTGAGTCCCACAGACTGTGCTGTTTCGCGCAGAGCGTCGAGTTTTTCAGGGTTCGGTTCCTCGTGGACGCGGTACAGGAGCGGTTGCTTTTTCGCGACAAGCGTTTCGGCAGCGGCGACGTTGGCCAGCACCATAAATTCCTCGATCAGCTTGTGCGCATCAAGGCGGTCTCTGAAAGCAACGGATGTGACGCGGCCGTCGTCGTTCAGGATGATCTTTCGCTCGGGCAGATCCAGATCAAGCGGCTGGCGTGCTTCGCGTGCTTTTTTAAGGGCAGCGTAGGCGCCGTACAGCGGCTTCAAAACACAATCAAGAAGCGGCGCGGTGCGGTCGTTCGGCCTGCCGTCGATAGCATCCTGCACTTCTTCGTAGTGCAGAGATGCCAGAGATTTCATCAGGCCGCGCACGAATTTATGACCGATCTTTTCCCCCGCCGTGTTGATCTGCATTCTGACGGCAAGGCAAGCGCGCGGCACCCCTTCGTGAAGCGAGCAGAGATCACCCGACAAACGATCCGGCAGCATCGGCACGACGCGGTCGGGGAAATAGGTTGAATTGCCGCGCTTGCGCGCCTCCTGGTCAAGCGCTGATCCGGAGCGGATATAATGAGCGACATCGGCGATAGCGACCCACACGACATGGCCACCTTCGTTTTTGGGATCATCATCGGCGTGGGCGAAACAAGCGTCGTCGTGATCGCGGGCATCGCTTGGGTCGATGGTGATCAGCGGCATTTCCGTGAGATCTTCGCGAGCCTTGAGGTCTGCGGGCTTCATCCCGTCAGCTTCTGCTATGGCCTCATCAGGGAAGTCATCGGGGATGCCGTGTTGGTGGATTGCGATGAGCGAGACGGCTTTGGGCGCAGACGGATTCCCAAGCCGGGCGACGATGCGCGCCTTGGGCAGGCCCATGCGGTCCTTCGGGCCGGCCTGTTCGGCTTCGACCAATTCGCCGTCTTTCGCGCCGTTTATGGCGTCGCTTCCGACACGCCATTCGCGGTCAGCGCCTTTGTCGATCGGCAGGATACGGCCGCCTTCGGCGTGTTTGCGGAAAACACCCAACAGGCGTTTAGGGTTCGTGCCGATGCGGCGAATGAGGCGGCCTTCATAGGCGTGATCCTCGTCTTTGACCTGAGTTAGACGGGCAAGGATGCGGTCTCCCGCGCCAAGGGCGGGTTCGGAGGCCTTCAGGATGAGGAGGACGCTGGGTTCGGCGCCTTCGCCCTCCCATTCAAGCGGGCGGGCGAAAAGGTCACCATCGGCGTTTGGTTCGATAACTTGCAGAACTGAAACGGGCGGCAGGCTCTCGGGATCACGGTAGGTCTTGCGGTGCTTTTCAAGGTGGCCGTCTTCGGCAAGCTCTTTCAGCAGGCGTTTAAGGTCGATGCGGGCCGCGCCTTTGATGCCAAAGGCTTTGCCGATGTCACGCTTGTTGGTCCGGGTCGGATTTTCCGAGATCCATGCGAGAATTTCGTCTTTTGTGGGGATGCTTGCCATGCGTGCGGGCTATCATGGGGCGTGGCGCGCGTCACGGGGGATTTATCTTACGGGAGCGCTGCCCCGTCCGCCTCATGCGCCCCCCCCAAGGTGTTTTTGAATGGGTGACGTCAGAGATCGATTGCAGTGTCGACGTCGCGCAGGGTGGCGGTTTTGGCGATAGGGGTGGGGAGGGTTTTTTCTGTGTCTTTCAGCGCGTGCTCGGTTGACCAGCGGACGTTTTGGAACAGGGTCGGTGGCGCACGCCGGGGGTGTTTCACGCCGACGAGCCAGTAGCCGCCGTCGGGGGCGGGGCCAAGGACGGACGCGTTTTCACCCAGAACGCGAAAAGCCTGCGCGATATGGGGGGAGGTTACGCCGGGGATGTCCGCACCGATAACCAGGGTCGGGCCTGTGGTGGAGCGCAGCATGCGGGCCATGCGGTCCCCGAGGTTTCCAGGGCCTTGAGGGAGCCGTGCGATATCTTCAGGCCAGACGCGGCTTTGCAGGCCTTCGCGGTCCGGCGCAACAGCGAGGATGATGTGCCAGCGCGGGTCCCGCAGGCGGCGGATCAACGCGCGGGTTTGGTGACGAAACCACCACGCCGCGCGGGTCATGCCGATGTCGCGTCCCAAACGAGTTTTGGCGTAGCCGGGGCGCGGTTCTTTGACCATGATGACGAGGGTCGGCTGCCTCACAGCGGGCGAACCATTTCCTGATGCGGCATGCCTGCGTCTACAAACTCGTCGCCTATCTGGCCGAATCCGAGGGATTCGTAGAAGGCGACGGCCTCGATCTGTGCGCCAAGACGGGCTTCGGTCAGGTGCGGGCGGGACGCGAACTCTGCAAGGGCGGCGCGCACGATGGCGGCTCCTATACCTTTGCCGCGGTGAGCTTTAAGAACGGCAAGGCGGCCAATTTTGCCCGTGGTGCCTTTTTCGAGGAGCCGCGCGGTGCCGACCGGGCTGCCGTTGTCGGTGGCGAGCAGATGCGTGGCAGTATCGTCCAAACCGTCAATGTCTTCTTCAAGGCCGATGCCCTGTTCTACCACGAAAACCAGTTTCCGGATCATGTGGCAGGTATCGATATCGCGGGTCGTGGTGATCTTGGTCATGACGTTAGCTTGCGAAATAGTCATCAAGGATGCGGGCGTAGATCGCCTTCAGGCCGTGGATGTCGGAAAGCTCGACCCGCTCATCGACCTGATGCATGGTTTGCCCGACCAGGCCGAATTCGACCACGGGACAATGGGATTTCACAAAGCGCGCGTCCGAAGTGCCGCCAGTGGTGGACAGTTCTGGCGTGACGCCGGTTTCGGCTTCGACCGCTTTGGCGATCAGGTCCGACAAAGCACCCGGCGGGGTGACGAAGCTTTCGCCTGACACTTGGATTTTCATCGCGATGTCTATGCCTGTTTCATCCGCAACGGCGGCGGCTTGCACCTTTAACCAGTCCGTCAGAGTCGCCGAGGAATGGCTGTCGTTGAAGCGGATGTTGACGGTGGACCGACAAGCGGCGGGGATCACGTTGTTGGCTGGATTTCCCGTATCAAAGGTGGTGACGGCCAGCGTTGAGGCGTCGAAGTGATCCGTGCCATCATCAAGCGCGTGGGTCGCAAGGCGATCCATCAGGCGGGCAAGTGCGGGGACCGGATTCTTTGCGCGATGCGGATAGGCCGAGTGACCCTGCACGCCGGTCGCGGTGAAATAGGCGGTCATCGAGCCGCGACGACCGATCTTGATGGTATCGCCAAGCGTGTTCGGGCAGGTCGGCTCGCCCACAAGGCAGACGTCCATCGCCTCGCCGTTTGTGTCCATCCAGTCGAGAATGGCGCGCGTACCGTCGATGCCCATGTCTTCTTCATCGCCGGTTAGGGTGATCACGATCGCACCGTCGGGCGGGTTGGTCCGGGCGCGGTCAACAGCGGCGGCGACAAAGGCCGCAACGCCGGATTTCATATCCGCGGCGCCGCGTCCGAACATCGTGGTGCCGTCGATATGCGCGCTGAACGGCGGATAGGTCCAATCGGCGGGATCACCAACGGGCACCACATCAGTGTGGCCGTTGAAGCCGAAGGTTTTGGCATGACCCTTGGGGCCGAAGCGGGCAACAAGGTTCAGGATATTGCCCCGGTCAGCGCGGAAGGTGTCAAAGCCTGCCTCTTTCAGAAGCGAGTCCAAAAGCGGAATGGCACCGCCGTCTTCAGGGGTGACAGAGGCGCACTGGATCAGTCGTGCAGTGAGGTCAGCGGGGTCAATGGTCATAACAACGTGCTACATTGGCCGTTACGCGACTTCAACGCCCGGAATGTGTGAGGATCGCTGACACGGCGTCCGGCAATTGCGAGGCATGGTCGATTAGGGTCGCGGCTCCGACCCAGTCTTCCGGTGTGCCATAGCCCCAACGCACCGCAATCGCGGGCATGCCAACTTCGGCTGCAGCCCCCATGTCGTGATAGCGATCGCCAGCCATAACCGATGCGTCCGCCGTTTCGCCCGTTTTCTCCAGCGCATAGGCGAGAAGATCGCCCTTCCAGTTGCGGGTACCATCAAGCTCGGGGCCGAACTCAGCCGTCATGAAGGGTGCAAGGCCGAAATGCGCTGTGATTTGCGTGGCATAGGCGTGAGGTTTGGCAGTCATGAGGTAAAGGCGGTGGCCAGCATCGCGCATGGCTTGAAGAGCAGGGATGATGCCGTCGTAAATTTCGGCATCGTACATTCCCGAAGCCTGGTAATGGATGCGGTAGGCGTCAAGGATCGGGTCCGGGTTGGCAATGCCAAGCTTAGCGAAACTATCGATGAAAGGGGGCCCGATCATCCAGGTCAGATCACTGGTGGCGTGGTCATCCATGCCGTGGGTCGCAAAGGCATGCGACAGCGATCCGGTGATGCCGGGCCGCGAATCCATTAACGTTCCGTCAAGATCAAGGAAAACGGCGGTCATTTTTTATCCTCGAAAAAGGGGGTCATTTGCGCGACGATAACGGCGTTGTCGTCCAATGCGCGCTGCATCAGTGCGCGTTCTTCATCGTCGATCTCGTGGCCTCCGGCCTCGCGTTCCTCAACGGTGCCATAGCCGGTGACGTCCAAAGGCGCGACATCGGCTTTTTTCAACACGGCAACAGCCTCGCGGACCGCTTCGGCCTCGTCCACGCCGGTGGCATAACATACAAGCGCACCGCCGGTCGCACCCTTTGGCAAACCGTCACCGTCTTTGCGGCCGATCTGTATAAGAAGCGTGAAGACCTGCTGCGGTCGGGATGTCTTGTCCTTTGCCATGCGACTTTACCTGTCAGACACGAACGCTGGGTGCAAGACGCAGATCAGCTCTTCCAGGGGATCAAAGTAACGGTGGCAGGCTCGGGCGGTGCGAGACCTTCGGGGCGCTCGTAGAGGTATCGAAACGCCGCCAAAGCAGGCCCCGAAACTTTATCGATCAGGGACCAGATCCACCCGACTTCGGTGGCGTCAGCCCCGGCAAGGATGGCCGAGGTTAAAGATCGCTCGCCGCTACCATCCAAAAGCGTCAGGACGGCCTCTCGCGTCATCTTCAGACATTTCGCAGGCTCCTGAGCGGGCCCAAGGTCGATCCGCCCGGCAAGTTCGGCCGCTTTGAACGCCCTCATCAGCGCCGCGCGCAACGCGGGACAGACAAGAGCGTATTGGGCGTGAAAGGCCACCCAATTCCAGTAAAGCGTATCAGGCGGATCGTCTGCCTGGCGCATATCCGTCAAGACCAAGGCGGTCGCGAACAGGAAGATCGGGAAATCATCATCCGGCAGAGCGGCGGCCAACAAGATCGAAGTATGCACGTCGAAATCGCCTGGATGACGGAATTTTGTGCCCCACGACACAATAGGGGCCAAAATACAGGTACCATTGCCCGTCAAAGACAGGAAACCGGCGATCAACCGCGATCGGGTATCTTGCGACGTCTAGCGGAGCATAGCCCCCAAATCACCAAGCGCCTGGCGTGAGCGGCAACCATCCGCTGAACTCTTAAACATGGCGAATAGATACCCCA